>JAVLFO010000141.1:0-2067 GCA_046052805.1 Aquabacterium sp.
TCGCAGCTGGCGCCGCATCGGCCGCCACCGCTCAGCCTTTCACGGCTGCCACCGGCAGCGTGACCATCGACACGGCCGTGCTGACCTCCAAGGGTTTCACGGCCGCTTCGGTCGGCCCATCGACCTACAACGCCAGCACCGGCACCCTGACCGATCCGCTGCAAGGCGTGTCGCTGATCACGAACCCTGGCGCGCTGTCGATCGACTTCGCTGACGCGGGTGGCATCGCCCTGAGCACGTCGACCTTCCTGGGCACCGTGACCATCACCTTGAACAACTTCACGTTCAACCTGGCCACCAACACCCTGTCGGGCGACCTGCTGTCGGCCTTCGGCAACTACTACGCCCAAGACCTGCTGGTTGCCTCGAACGTGAGCAGCAGCTTCGGCACCCAATCGGGCACCAACGCCAGCGCCTCGACCACCGCACGCAGCCTGGGCCTGTTGGCATCGGCCTTCACCCTGGCCCCTGACCTGGTGACCAAGCTGGGCACCAACGCCAGCAGCTTCACCTTCGTGGCCGACACCATCAAGCAAATCAAGGTCGGCACCGTTGTGGCCACCACGCCTGCAGTGCCTGAGCCTTCGACCTACGCCCTGCTGGGCCTGGGCCTGGTGGGCATCTCGCTGGTGGCACGCCGCAAGCACAACGCCTGATCGTTGTCTGGCAGCCCAAGCAAAAGCGCCCCTCGGGGCGCTTTTTTCATGGGCCATTGGCCCATTCGCGCCTTCGCTCAGAAGCGGTAGCCCACGCCCACGCCAAACAGCAGCGGGTCCACCTTGACCAAGCCGAGGTTGGTGCCGTTCGAGTAAACGCTGGTGCGGATGTCGATCTTCTTGAGGTCGACGTTCAGGTAAACCTGCTTGGTGATGGGGAAGTCAGCGCCCACTTGCAGTGCAAGGCCCCAGCTGTTGCGGTCAACGTCCAGGCCGGGGGCCAAGTTCACCGCCGAGAAATGGGTGTAGTTCACGCCCACGCCCGCGTAAGGACGCACCAAGGTGCTCTCGGGCATGAAGTGGTATTGCACCGTCAAGGTGGGGGGAAGGTGTCGCAAGGTGCCCAGCTTGCTGCCGTCGAGGCTGACGTTTTGCTTGACCGGTGTGGTGGCGATCAACTCAACGGCCAGGTTGGGGCAGAAGAAGTAAGAAGCGTCCACCTCCCAGATGGCGCGGCTGTTGATGTCGACCTTGCCGGCCAGTGTGGCGCTGTCGTTGCTCGGGTCGAGTTGCAGCACACGGCCACGGACCATGAAGTCACCAGCCAGCGCGCTGGCGGGCAGGGCCACGGCGCATACCAAGGTGGCAGCAGCGATCAAAGAGGTGCGGGGGAGGGTGCGGGAGCGCATGGTGCATGTCCTTCTTGTGAGGTGGTCGGCGGCCCAGCCCGATTGCTGAAGCCATGCCGCCATTGCACCAAGGGCAAACCCGCGCGCCTTTGTGTTGCATCAAGCTGCAGCCCCGCCTTGTCGGCTTCGCCACAGCAACCCTGTGCGGGCTTGCGCCAGATCAGAGGCCCATCACGCAGGGGTCACAGCCCCAAGCGTTCGCACAGCGCCAGCACGGTGCTGGCCTGGTTCATCGTGTAGAAGTGCAGCCCGGGCACACCGGCGCAGCGCAACTGGTCACACAGGTCGGTCACCACGTCCAGGCCAAAGGCTTGGATGGAGGCCTTGTCGTCGCCAAAGCCTTCCAGGCGGGTGCGGATCCAACGGGGCACTTCGGCGCCGCAGGCGTCCGAGAAGCGCAGGAGCTGGCTGCTGTTGGTGATGGGCATGATGCCGGGGATCACCGGGATGGTGGCGCCCAGCTTCTCGGCCTCTTCCACAAAGCGGAAGTAGGCGTCGGTGTTGAAAAAGTACTGCGTCAGGGCCACGTCGGCACCGGCCTTGACCTTGGTGACGTAGGCCTGCAGGTCGGCCTGCGGGTTGCGGGCCTGCGGGTGCATCTCGGGGTAGGCGCCCACCTCGATGTGGAAGTGGCTGCCGGTTTCTTCACGGATGAAAGCCACCAACTCGCTGGCGTAGCGGAACTCGCCAAAGCCGCCGTAGCCGCTGGGCAGGTCGCCGCG
>JAVLFO010000142.1:0-7461 GCA_046052805.1 Aquabacterium sp.
GGCAGCGTCAGATGTGTATAAGAGACAGGTCACGCGGTGGGATGGCGTTGTGTTGACGCCTGCGACCGACTCCGCAGGGAACAAAACCATCACGCTGACCGAGGCCGCTGGGCCGGTGTACGTGTTGGTTCAGTGAGCTTTATCAGGGCAGTTCTCAGTTCAACTCAGCTTGACCAGCTTGGCGACAGAAGGTACCCCGGCCTTGTCAAACACGAACACCATGTAATACCCAGGTGTAGCGACCTTGCTGTTGGCGGGAGCTTGCAAGGTCAGGTCAACACCAGCTTGGGTAAAAGGCAGCTCCATGTAGCGCTGCTCAAAGTTGGCTGTGTGCGTGACGGAGCCCGTTTTGATGAAGCTCACCTTGGACACCTGCGCCGCATCGCCCAAGGTCAGCTTAAACGATTGCCCCCAACCGACCACCGACGGCGCTTCGACGATGTGTGGCCGTTGCTCAACCCGCTTTCCTGAGCCATCTGGCTTGAACAAATACGGCGGGTAGTACACCTCTGCGTTGAGGTTGGTCTGGGGCGTGATGTCGCCGCCCGCACCGCCACCGCCGGTCAACACGGTGCCATCGGGTAACAGCATCGACACCGAATGGTAGAGGCGCATTTTCTCTGCCTGGGGGCCACGGCTCCAAAGTCCAGTGGCGGGATCCCACAGCTCAGCGCCGTAGTGCACAAGCACATCGCGCTTGTGGATGAACGAGCCGCCATTGAGCAGCACTTTGCCGTCGGCCATCACAGTCAGGCTGCCATCGGTGCGCCCGAACCCAAAGCTCTGCGTGGGCTGCACTTGGGGCTTGTCGCCATTGAGGTCAATCACCACGGCCTTGCCACGCTTGCGCAACGACAGCACCTTGCCGGGCTGGAACATCACGGCAGGCTGATAGAAGTCGCTCCAAGGAACCTTCACGCCCGTTGATTCGATGTGACCTTCACCATCGGCATCGGCATAGAAGGTCTGCCCCGTGGTCGAGATGATGAACAACTTGCCGTTGGGTGCCACCCAGGTCAAGGGGTAAGTCCAGTTGGGCTTGCCAAAGGCAGCCTCGTTGCGCGCGCCTGGCAATGCCTTCCAGCCTGCGCCAGGGTGGTAGACCTCAGGTTCGTCGGTGTAGGCGTCTTGGTCGGTGCGGCCGCCGCCGGCAAACACGTCACCATTAGGCAAGGTCACCACCGTGGGGTACCAGCGCAACTGGTTGAGCTTTTGGGCATCACGGCGCAGCGCGTTTTTGGCAGGGTCAAACCAATTGATGTCTTTGGTCGAGTAGTTTCGCAGCTTGCCCTTGGTCACGTCACCAGAGACCAGCAGAACCTGGTCGTTGGAAGGCACGATGATTTGGCCGACGCAAAAAATGTCGGTGCCTACGGTGTTGGGCAGGACAAGGTGAGCGTCATCGCCAAAGCCTTTGCGCGGGTCCCACACGTCATAAACCAGTTGTGCACCTTGGTTGCCCTTGCCGTCTGAGCCGAAGTTCATGACGCGCCCATCGGGTAGAAGCACCAAATGAATCGGGATGACGGGCCAATTCACCACGGGGCCGAAGGCGCCAGTCAGGTGGTACTCAGACGGGGTCACCTGGCGGTTTTTCTCTTGCCACCAAAAACCAAAAGCAGCCCCAGCTGCAGCCACGGCAACAATCAGAGCCACACCGGCGTATCTGACCGCTTTGTTCTTGAAGATGGACATTTGCATCGCTGAAGCCCCTGCTTTGATGCGCTGAAGTATGTGGCATGCAAAAAGCCAGCCAACTTGCGATGTGTCAGTGTCTGCACGTTCTTCTCTGGGTCAACCCCCGCATTCATGGGCTGCGAAACGCAGTTGACACACTTATGGGGCTCAATGGGCACATTCAAAGCAACGAAACAGCCAGGCGAATCCGCTCCCCATGACCAAAGCAATGATCCTGGCCGCCGGCCAAGGCACCCGCATCCGCCCGCTGACCAAGGGCATGCCCAAGCCAATGATCCCCATCTTGGGCAAGCCGGTGCTCGAATACCTGATTGAGCACCTGGCCCGCCATGGCGTCCGTCAGATCATGATCAACGTGGCTTATCACCACTGGAAAATCGAAAACTACTTTGGCGACGGTCAGCGCTGGGGGGTTGAGATCGGCTATTCGTACGAGGGGCAGCGCCAGCACGGCGACATCGTGCCCAAGCCGCGCGGCTCGGCAGGTGGCATGCGCCACATCCAAGACTTCAGTGGCTTTTTTGACGAGACCACGCTGGTGATTTGCGGCGACGCCATCATCGACCTCGACATCACCGCCGCGCTGGCCGAGCACCACGCACAACAGGCCATGGCCAGTGTGGTGACGCTGGAGGTGCCGCTCGACCAGGTCAAAAACTACGGTGTGGTGGTGGCCGACCCGCAGGGCAAGGTGCTGTCGTTCCAAGAAAAGCCCAAGCCCGAAGAGGCGCTGTCGAACCTGGCCAGCACGGGCATCTACATTTTTGAGCCAGCCGTTTTGGAGCTGGTGCCGCACGACCAAGAATTTGACATTGGCAGCGAGTTGTTCCCGATGCTGGTGCAGCAAGGCCTGCCGTTTTACGCGCAGAACCGCCCTTTCCACTGGATCGACATTGGCCGCGTGAGCGACTACTGGACGGTGCTGCAACGCGTGCTGGCAGGCGAGATTGCCGACATGCGCATGCCCGGCAAAGAAGTGCGCCCCGGTGTGTGGGTGGGCCTGAACACACGCATCGACTGGGACAGCGTCAGCATCGAAGGCCCCGTCTACATTGGCTCGGGCAGCCGCATTGAAGCCGGGGCGTCCATTCAAGGGCCAGCTTGGCTGGGCAACGGCTGCTTGCTGCGCACTGGCAGCCAACTCACGCGCAGCGTGCTGTTTGACTACACGCGCCTGAATGCTGCGGCCAGCTTGACCGAGTCGATTGCCTCACCGCACTACGTGGTTGACCGGCACGGCCACACCACCTACCAAGGCGAAGAAGGCACCAGCTTGCGCTGGGGCGATGCGAGGGCTTGAGGCATGGCATTGATCAGCATCGTCACCATCGTGCGCAACGACTTGGTCGGCTTGCAGCGCACCCAGGCCAGCGTGCTTGAGCAAAGCTTCACCGACTGGGAATGGTGGGTGATTGACGGCGCATCGACCGACGGCACCGCAGCCCATGCATTGGCCATGCAGCACCCGCAGCTGCGCGCGCTGAGTGAGCCCGACAAAGGCATTTTTGACGCGATGAACAAGGGCTTGGCGCGTGCGCAGGGCGACTTCATCGTGTTCATGAACGCAGGCGACACGTTTGCCGATGCGCAAACGCTGCAGCTGGTGGCCACGCATTTGCGCGCGCAGCCCATTGATTTTTTGTACGGTGACTCGCTGGAGCGGCGCGTGGCCGATGCGCCTTTGCGCAAGGTGGCTCGCGGGCACCAGCACCTGGGCTACGGCATGTTTGCTTGCCACCAAAGCATGTACTACCGAAGCAGTTGGTTGGGTCAGGCGAGGTTCAATACCGCGTTCAAAGTGGCCGGCGACTACGAATTCACGGCACGCGCTTTGCAGCAGCCCGCACGCATCACACGGCTGGACGCCGCGCTTTGCATTTTTGACCTGACGGGCACTTCGGTGGCCAATGCAGGTCGAGGTCGGGCTGAAAACTGGCGCATCCACCGCGATGTGCTGGGCCATGCCTTGCCGCGTCGCCTGGTCAAGCAGGCCATTTACCTGGCCACGGCCACGCTGAACAACCACTTCCCGGTGGTGTACCGCTGGCTTCGCTTCCGCAAGGCCGCATGAGCCCGATCGACCTGGCCAACAGCAACACGGCGTGGTCCACGCGCATGAAGCTGCGCCGCGCAGCATGGACCTACGGCCTAGAGCCCCTGGTGCGATGGCTGCCCAAATGGTGCAGCCCGGTGCGGGTGATGGCTTTGCGTGCGATGGGAGCGCAGATCGGACCACAGTGCCTGATCTTGCCGGGTGTGAAGGTGCTGATGCCCTGGAACCTGCACATGCAGGACCACGTGGCCTTGGGTCGAGGCGTCGACGTCTACAACTTTGCCAAGGTCAGCATTGCACGCCAGAGCGTTGTCTCACAAGGCGTGTACCTGTGCACGGGCTCGCACGACTTCAGGCTGCCAGACATGCCGCTGACGCAAAAGCCAATCGACATTGGGGCAGGCTGCTGGTTGGCCGCGCAGGTGTTTGTGTGCCCGGGTGTCAGCATCCCCGATGGGGTGGTGGTGGGCGCGCGCTCGGTGGTGACGCGTAGCTTGCCCACACCTTGGGCTGTGTACGCCGGCAACCCTTGCGTGCAGGTTGGCACGCGAGAGATGCGCGGCTGACACATCAGCCGCTGATCAGTAGGTATCGTTCTCAGACAACACGGCGGCCGTTGGCAGTGCCAAGCCTTTGGGCTGTGGTGCAGCGCCGAAGGTCCAACGCGCCAAGATCTGGTCAATCGCCAAGCTGTGCTCGGCGTAGGTGCGGGCGTTCTGGCCCATGTGGGCGCGCGCCTCGGGCTGGTCAGCCAGCTGTTCAATGGCCTGTGCCAACGAGTTGACGCAATGCGGGGGCACCACGGCGCCACAGTCGGACAGCACAGCGGCAATTTCGGTGTCGGGGCGGCAGGTGGCGATGACCGGACGGCCACTGGCCAGCATGCCAGTGAGCTTGGAGGGCAAGACCAGGTCTTCGGCCTCGGCGCTTTGTGTGAGCAGGTGGATGTCGGCCAAGCCCAGCAGGTCGCCCAGACGCTGCTTGCATTGCAGAGGCAGCAAGCGCACGTTGTCGAGCCCTTGACAGGCGGCCTCGATGGCGGGGCGCATGATGCCGTCGCCCGAGATCACGAAGACGATGTCTTTGCGGTGGGCCAGCAAGCGCGCTGCGGCAGGGATTTGCAGCAGGTCTTGCTTGGCGCCCCAGGTGCCCGAAAACATGGCCACGGTTTGCTCATTGCCAATGCCCAGCTCGGCGCGGTAGCTGCTGGCCTGGCTCAAAGGGGCCACGCCATCGGTGTCTACCCAGTTGGGGAAGAGTTCAATGGCCTGCGGCGAAACGCCCTTGTCACGCAACTTGCCGACCATCTTGGACGAGATGGATGAGACCTTGTCGAAGCGGCGCAGCACGCGGCGCTCGCACCACAGGGCCAGCTTGCGGACGGTGGCGCCCTTGAGCAGGTTCATTTGGAACGCGACGTCGACTTCAAAGTCTTGCACGTGCAACCAGGCCTTGGCGCCGCACAGACGGGCCGTGAGCCAGCCCATGGGGGCGCAGGCCATGGCAGGCGCCACGGTCAACACCACATCAGGGGCCCAGAAAGCTTGGCGCAGCATGACGGGCGCCGACGTGATGGCAAAGCTCAAGAGGTGCAGCACGCGCTTGAGGCCGCCGGGTTTGGAAGGCACCCACAGGGGCGCACGCCAAACGTCAACCCCATTGAGGTCTTCACGCTGATAAGGGGGCCAGGTGTAGCCTTCGGCCACTTTCCAGTTGGGGTAGTAAGGAGGCGCTGCAACGACACGCACGTCATGACCCTTGGCCGCCAACCACTCGGCCATTTCCCCTGAGTATTTGCCGATGCCCGTGGGCTCGGGCGCATAGTTGGCGCTGTAGATCAGAACTTTCATCGTTGCTCCTTGGCAAAAGCGATGATTCCTGCCGCCTGTAACGCCATGAAGTAGCGGGCAATAGTCCGATCGGATGCACAGGTGCAGCCACACGCCAACATGAGCCGTTCGGACCATGCACGTACTTGGCCCTGTTAAGGCGCTTGGGCAAGCTCTCAAGCCTTTGCCCATGCACCCGAAGGTGAGAGTTGCCAGTGAGCCCAGTCAGCCTGAACGTGTCGGTTTTGATCCTGACCAAGAACGAGCAAGCCGACCTGCCAGGCTGCCTGGACAGCGTGCAGTGGTGCAACGACGTGCACGTGTTTGACTCAGGCAGCACCGATGCCACCGTGGCCTTGGCGCAAGCACGCGGGGTCACCGTGACCACACGCAGCTACCCGCACAGCGATGCCCCCTTTGGCGGCGACGAAGCCGCGCACCGCACCTGGGGCTTGCGCCACATTGCCTTCCAGCACGAATGGGTGCTGCTGCTGGACGCAGATGAGCGCGCCACCCCTGAATTGATCGCGGCCATGCAGGCCGTGCTGCGCCAAGGCAGTACGTGTGCGGCCTACCGCATCCAGCGCCGGGACCATTTCTTGGGGACCTGGATCAAGCACGTCACACCCTCGCCCTTCAACATCAGATTGATCAGACCCGAGCGCGTGCACTACGAGCGCATCATCAACCCGCTGACCGTGGTCGACGGCGTGGTGGGCGAGCTGCACGCGCACTTCGATCACTACCCCTTCAGCAAGGGCCTGTCGCATTGGTTTGCCAAACACAATGGCTACAGCACCTTTGAGGCCAAGCACATTTTGGAAGGCGGCCGACAGACCGACTTCAGCTGGCGCAAGGCCTTGTTTGCCAAAGACGCCAATGAGCGCCGCATGCACCAAAAGGGCATTTACTACCGCATGCCTTTGCGGCCCATGGTGATGTTCATGGGCCTGTATGTGGGCAAGCGCGGCTTCATGGATGGCCGCGCAGGCTTTGTCTACGCCATGCTGCGCGCGATCTATGAATACATGATCGTGTTGAAGGTGGAAGAGCAACGTCGGCTTTAACCCAGACGCTTGCCCAAGCGGACCCCGGGCAGCTCAACACAGCGGTAGCCCACATAGGCCAGGCCCACACCCATGAGCACCGTAGCGACCAAGGAGGCCATGTCGTCGCTGAGCCAACATTGCCCAGCCCAGATGGCCAGCGGGTGAAACAGGTAGAGCGAATACGAGATCAGGCCCAGCGTCATCAAAGGCTTGAGCCTCTCGAACGGCCAGCGAATTTGCAAGGCGCCCCACAACACCGTGGCACACAGCAGCGGCAACACAAAGCGCTGCAATTGCAAGGCGATGCCGGCAGGCATCAAGGCCATGCCGAACGAGGCCAGCAAAGCCAACAGCACGACGGGCCAGCGCAACACAGCGAGCCACCCTGGCTGCACCGCATCAGGCACGGACGCTTTGCGGCCATGCGCAAACACCCGCTCGGCCACACAGGCGCCCAAGCACCAAGTCCAGCCACTGGCCAGGGCCGTGTGCTGAAAGGTAATGCGCCCCAGCCCTTGCGGAAACAACACGACCGAGCCCACAAAGGCCAACATGCCCAGAACAGTGGCGAACAACGTGGTGCGAACCGTGGCGCGCTGGCTGGCAAAGGCATTGGGCATCAAGCCATAGGCGATGTAGAAATGAGCCTCAAGCACCACCGACCACAGGACCTGGTTGACTGCATCGCGCTGCTCGGGCAACACATTGCTCAAGAGCATCGCGTGGGCCGCCACATCTGACCAGGTGGACGGGTGGATCAGGTTGGAGCCCATGACCTGCCCCGCCCAATGGCTCAGCAGCAGGCAACACAAAAAGGCGGGGTAGATGCGCC
>JAVLFO010000143.1:0-4209 GCA_046052805.1 Aquabacterium sp.
CGGCCGACATGAAGTCGTCGCTGGCGGCCATGGTCGTGGCCTGCGAAGAGTTCGTGGCCCAGCACCCGCAGCACACCGGCCGCATCGCTTTTTTGATCACCAGCGACGAAGAAGGCCCCTCGGTGGATGGCACCGTGAAGGTCTGCGACTGGCTGACCGCACGCGGCGAGCGCCTGGACGCCTGCATCGTGGGCGAGCCCACCTCGGTCAAGCAGGTGGGCGACATGATCAAGAACGGCCGCCGGGGCTCGCTGTCGGGCAAGCTCAAGGTCAAGGGCGTGCAAGGTCACATTGCCTATCCGCACCTGGCCCAAAACCCCATCCATCTGGCAGCGCCAGCCCTGGCCGAACTCACCACCATCGTCTGGGACCAGGGCAACGACCACTTCCCGCCCACCAGCTGGCAGATGTCCAACATCCACGCGGGCACGGGCGCGAACAACGTCATCCCTGGCGAGTTGGTGATCGACTTCAATTTCCGCTTCTCGACCGAGTCCACGCCCGAAAGCCTGCAAGCGCGCCTCGAAGACGTGCTGCGCAAACATGGCCTGGGCTTTGACATCGCCTGGACGCTGGGCGGGCGCCCCTTCCTGACGCGCCGCGGCCCCTTGGTCGACGCCATGGCCGCCAGCATCCGCGAGGTCACCGGCATCGACACCGAGCTGTCCACCACGGGCGGCACCTCCGATGGCCGCTTCATTGCCCAAATTTGTCCGCAGGTGGTCGAGTTCGGCCCCTGCAATGCCAGCATCCACAAGATCGACGAGCACGTCGCCGTGGCCGACATCGAGCCCCTGAAAAACATCTACCGCCAGACGCTGGTGAGGTTGCTCGCGTGAACGTCATTGACCTGATTGAACAATCGGCCATCAAGCTGAAGGAAGCCCAGGTGGGCTACGGGCACGGCACCACCAATGCCTTTGATGAAGCCGCGTGGCTGGTGCTGTGGCAACTGGGCTTGCCGATCGACGACCTCGACAGCGCCTCGCAACAGGCTGTCAGCGCCGAGCAAGCCGCCGCCGTTCATGCCCTGATCGCCCAACGCATCAGCACCCGCAAGCCCGCCGCTTACCTCACGCGGCAAGCTTGGCTGCAAGGCGTGCCGTTTTACGTGGACGAGCGCGCCATAGTGCCCCGATCGTTCATTGCCGAGCTGCTGGCCGAAGGCACCATCGACGGCTGGTTGAGCGACCAAACCCGCCGCGTGCTCGACTTGTGCACCGGCAACGGCAGCCTGGCCGTGCTGGCCGCCCTGGCCTACCCCGACGTGACCGTCCACGGCGCCGACATCAGCCCAGACGCCCTGGCCGTGGCCCGCATCAACGTCGACCAACACCAGATGGCCGACCGGATCACCTTGCTGCAAAGCGACGGCTTGGCCGGCACCCAAGGCCCCTACGACCTGATCCTGTGCAACCCGCCCTATGTGAATGCGCAGTCCATGGCCGCCCTGCCGGCCGAATACCTGGCCGAGCCCGAGCTGGCCTTGGCCTCCGGCGAAGACGGCATGGACTTCACCCGCGCGCTGCTGGCCGCCTTGCGCGCCGAGCCTGATCGCCACCTGACGCCAGAGGCCGTGCTGGTGCTCGAAATCGGCAACGAGCGCGACCACTTCGAGCGCGCCTTCCCTGATCTGCCGGTGTTCTGGCTGCCCACCACTTCGGGCGACGACCAGGTCTTGCTGATCACCCGAGATGCGCTGCTGGCTTGAGGCACTGCGCCGTCAGGCTCAAGCGCCCACGCCAGCAACCCCGTGGTCTTTGACGACCGCCGGCAGCGCCAGCGACTCGGCGCGTTTGTACGGGTGCAGCGCCAGCAAGTGGTTGCTGAAACCCTCAGGCTGCTCGCAGCGCCAGCTGGCCCACAAACGCCGCGCGCCAAACTCGGGCCGCACGGTGTCGTCCAACTCCAGAGCCAGCCAGTTGCGCGCCGCCATCATGGGTGCCGACGATCCCGGGAAATTCATCATGTTCAGGGTGTGCTCTGAGTCAATGACCTGGGCCTCGGTCGCCGCCGCGTTCAGCACCTTCAAGAACAGCCCCTCCACAAAGCCGCTCAAGCTGGGGTGAACCAGGGCCGACGAGGTCACCTGCGTCAGCTTCTGGCCATTGCTGACCTGCACATTGCGCGCGATCACGCCCCACGCCGCCACATGCACATCGCCCGACACCAAGGTGACACGGCAACGCGCACGCTCACCCAGCGACACCAAGGTGCGGACCAGCCGCTTGCGCTCGTTTTCGTGCCGATCGTGAGACCAGTGGTCGTTCAGGTCGTCGGCATTGCTGTCGGTCACGCTGTCAGAGGCAAACCAGGTCAAAGGCTTTTCCATCAGGCTGAGCTTGGGGTGCGCCACCGGCACGCTCGACATCACCAGCACCTGCCCTCCCGGGCGCAAGCCTTGCCAAACACCTTGCCACGCGCCCCAGGCGTCTTCGCTCAAGACCTGCTGTTGCGAGCGGTCGGTGCGCAAGTCCATCACGCTGACCTGCAGCTCGCCCAAGTCCAGATGGTGGCTGAAGCCGGCCTGCCCATCCAAGAAGCCAGGTGACAAGGCATCGGCTTGCCGCACCGCTGCCCAGTTCACCGGTGCCCAGCGGGGGTCTTTGGCGCTGGCCTCGTTGCGGTCTTGCAAAGGCGGCAGGGCCGACAAGGGCATCTGCAACTGGCACACCCAGAAGGCTTCACGGGCGGCGGCAAACATGGCCTGCAGCACGGGGCTCTTTTGCATGCGCGGCGAATACGATCCCCAGCCATCCAAGATGTCATGGTCGTCCCACATCATCACCGAGGGCAGGCAGGCAAAGGCCAAACCCGCGTTGAGGTGTTTGTCAGGCTGCTGTTGGGTGGGCACGTCCATGGCCCAGCGGGTGGCATACAGGCGCCAGTAATAGGCTTTGATCTTGTTGACAAGGGTGGTGCTGGGCTTGAAGCGCAGCTGCTCAGCCCAGGCCAGCTCGGTCCACGCCTTGAGTT
This sequence comes from Aquabacterium sp., assembly GCA_046052805.1. Taxonomy (GTDB): domain Bacteria; phylum Pseudomonadota; class Gammaproteobacteria; order Burkholderiales; family Burkholderiaceae_C; genus Aquabacterium. The sequence continues at coordinate 2,977 of JAVLFO010000143.1, forward strand.
CGGGCAGCTCTGACCAAATGGCGTCCACATAGACCTGGTCACCACCGGCCAGCAGCACGTGGAAGCGCTGCAGCCCACGGTCGTGGCAGATCGGCTCGTGCCATTGCTGTTCGCGGTCCAGCACATAGCCTGCCGGGCGCAAGCGCTTGTCGTGGTTGCGCAGCAGGTCTTGCCACACACCATTGGCCGGGGCCTTGAGCGCCTTGATCAATTTGGGGTCAGAAAACCCATTGCACGAACCATACGCCAGCCGGGGCGCCTGTCCTTTGGCAGGCACCGTGAAGGCCCATCGCTGCGCGGCAGGCCACAGGGCATCGATGGGCTCGCCCTGCACGCCATAGGACACCAGGCGCTCGGCGGGCCCCAAGGTCACGCTCAGGTCGTAGCGGTAGGCATCGCCTGCGGGGGTGCTGGCCAGCAGCAAGGGCGGCTGCAACGGCTGGGCGTCTCGCACCATCACCGGGGGCGGCGAGCCAGCGGGCACCACGATCAATGCCGAAACCTGCCACAAAGGCCGAGACAAGTCGGCGCCCTTGAGCCCTCTGAACGACAATACGGGTCCCATCACCATGCGTGCGCTCATGATCTTCCTGATTTTTGAGGATGTGAATGACAGCCGCCATTGTGCGCAACGGTGTGGGACTTGCGGGCAAGTGCCCCCCTAGATTGGCCACGAGGCCCCCAGAAGCATCCATCCATGATCGTCATCAAAAACGTCTCCCTCCTGCGAGGCGTCAAACCCGTGCTCCAGCAAGCCAGCGTCACCCTGCACCCGGGTGAAAAAGTCGGCCTCATCGGCCGCAATGGCGCGGGCAAGTCTTCGCTGTTCTCGCTGCTGGCCGGACGACTGGCCCCCGATGCGGGCGATGTCGAGATCCCACCGAGCTGGCTGCAACCCGGCGGCATGGCCGAAGTAGCGCAGAACATGCCTGAGACCGACGACTCGGCCACCGACTTCGTGCTGCAAGGCGATGGCCGCCTCATGAAGGCCCAGCAAGACCTGGACGCCGCCGAAGCCGCCGACGACGGCAACGCCATGGCCGAAGCCCACATGGCCCTGGCCGAAGCTGGCGCCTTTGACGCGCCCGCCCGCGCCCAAGCGCTGCTGCTGGGCCTTGGTTTCAAACTCGAACAAACACAAGCCCCCGTCAACAGCTTTTCGGGCGGCTGGCGCATGCGCTTGCAACTGGCCCGTGCGCTGATGTGCCCCGCCAAACTGCTGCTGCTTGACGA
>JAVLFO010000144.1:0-10426 GCA_046052805.1 Aquabacterium sp.
GCAGCGTCAGATGTGTATAAGAGACAGGGGCAAGGAGGTGCTGGCGCAGAGCCTGCACCGCATCGGCAACCGGGCGGCCGGGCCCTTCGTGGCCATCAACTGCGCGGCCATTCCCGAAGACCTGATCGAGTCGGAGCTGTTCGGCGTCGAGAAGGGCGGCTTCACCGGCGCCCAGAGCGCGCGCGCCGGCCGCTTCGAGCGCGCCGACGGCGGCACGCTCTTCCTCGATGAAATCGGCATCCTGAGCTGGACGGCGCAAGGCAAGCTGTTGCGCGCCCTGCAGGAGCGCGAGATCGAACGCGTGGGCGGCATCCAGACCCGCAAGGTCGATGTGCGCGTGGTGGCCGCCACCAACCTGGACCTGCGCGCCGAGGTCGAGGCCGGCCGCTTCCGCGAAGACCTCTTCTTCCGCCTCAACGTGCTGCCCATCCGCGTGCCGCCGCTGCGCGAGCGGCGCGAAGACATCCCCGTCTTCATGAACCACTTCCTGCGCAAGTTCAACCAGCGCGATGGCCGCAGCATCAGCGGCTTCACGGCCCGCGCCATCGACGCCATGCTGAGCTATGCCTGGCCGGGCAACATCCGCGAGCTGGAGAACCTGGTCGAGCGCGGCGTGGTGCTGGCCGGGGACGGCGGTGCCATCGACGTCAGCCACCTCTTCGTGGGCGGCGAGCAGTTGCAGCGCGACTGGTTGAGCTGGGACCTCGATGGCTCGCTGCAATGCCGCGCCGCCAACGACAGCCCGGGGCACACCCCGCCGACCGACCCCGCCTCCCAGGCCCTGGCCGAGCGCGTGCAGTCCATGCTGGGCGATGCCGATTGCCACGAGGGCCTGGTGCTCGACGAGGTCGAGGCCGCGCTCATCCGCCGCGCCATGCAACGCACGCAAGGCAACCAGTCGGCCGCCGCGCGCCTGCTGGGCCTGACGCGCGCCCAGCTCATCTACCGCCTCAAGTCGGTGGCCGGGGTGGACGAGGCCTGAGCCTCGGCGCCGCTACCGCCACCGCCACCTTCATCGCCCTCGCCTTTCACCGCCATCACCGCACAGCCCCATGGACCTCCGCCACCTCAAGTATTTCCTGGCCGTCGCCCAAGAACTCAACATCGGGCGGGCCGCCGCGCGCCTGCACATCTCGCAACCGCCGCTGACCCGGCAGATCAAGGCGCTGGAAGACGAGCTTGGCGTCGAGCTGTTCATCCGCACCGCCAAGGGCGTGGAGCTGACCCAGGCCGGCGAGATGTTCAAGGAAGAGGCCCACAACATCCGCATGCTGGTGGAAGCCGGCATCGACCGTGTGCAGCGTGCCGGCGAAGGCAAGCTGGGCCGCATCGACGTGGGCATCTTCGGCTCGGGCATCTACGACATCATCCCCAAGCTGCTGCAGGACTTCCGCCGCAAGCTGCCCGGCGTCAACGTGGTGCTGCACACGATGAACAAGAGCGAGCAGATCGAGGCCCTGCGCCAGCGCCGCATCACCGTGGCCTTCAACCGCATGACCGAGCCCGAGCCCGACATCGGCCGCGAGCTGGTCGTCACCGAATGCCTGTACGCGGCCATGCCCTCGGACCACCCGCTGGCTTCGCTGAAAGCCGTGCCGCTGCGCGCCTTTGCCGAGCAGCCCTTCGTCGTTTTCCCCAATGTGGGCCGGCCGAACTTCGTGGACCGCGTGGTCGAGCTGTGCCGCCAGCAGGGCTTCGAGGCGCAGATCGCGCAAGAGGTGGGCGATGCCGTCACCGGCCTGGCCCTGGTGGCGCGCGGCTTCGGCGTGACGCTGATCCCGGAGTCGGCCGCACAGGCCCTGGTGGTGCATGGCACGACGGTGCGCCCGCTGGCCGACGTGCCCAAGGCCATGATCGACCTGAGCTGCCTCTACCGCGTCACCGACAAGTCGCCGCTGCTCAAGGCCTTCCTCGGCGTGATACGGGAGAACCGCGAGGCCCGCGAACACCGCGATGCGGGGCAGGCCAGCGACGCCACCGCGCCACCCGCGATCATCTGAAGCGGCAGCTTCAGCGCACCGCCAGCGGCCGCAGGCCCTCGTCGAAATCGCACAGGCTGGGCATGCGCAAGGGCGCAAGCTGGTCGAGCTGGTCCAGGTGATGGCGCCAATCGGCCAGGATGTGGGTGCGCTCTTCTGTCGAGATGTAGGGCACGTGCCAGGCCACGAAGGGCGGCAGCACGCTCAAGCCCGTGTAACCCAGCGTGCCTTGCAGCAGGGGCTTGAGCATGTCGTCGAGCGGGCCGTGCACGCCATCGGGCGCGAACATGTGCGACTGCCCGCCGATGGTCACGCTCAGCATGGCGCGCTTGCCCACCAGGCCGCCGCGGTCGTAGAAGCGCTTGCCGCCATAGACCACGCCCGAGACCAGCACCCGGTCGATCCAGCCCTTGAGCATGGCCGGCGCCGAGAACCAGAAGATGGGGAAGTTCAGGATGAGCAGGTCGCACCACAGCAGCTTGGCCAGCTCGCTGCGCACGTCCGGTGCCAGCGTGCCGTTGGTGTGGGCGTGGCGCTGCTCCAACGCGTAGACGAGGTGGTCGGGGTTCTGGCGCTGGCCGAAATCGGCGGCGCTGGCCACGGGGTTGAAGCCCGCGGCGTAGAGGTCGGAGACCCGCACCTGGTGGCCCTGGGCGCGCAGGTGGTCGGTGGCGGTGGCGCACAGGGCCGCGCTGAAGGAGTGCGGCTCGGGGTGGGCATGGACGATGAGGACGTTCATGGCGCGCGCGACTGGATCTCGGCCGCCCGCACCGCGCTGGCCGGCTGGCCCGCGATGGCCCACAGCGCCGGTGGCACCGGCTTGCACACGCCGCGCACCCCGCTGCGGTCCACGCCCAGGGTGGCCACGATCAGGTCGGTGAAGCGGGTCAGCAGGTCCTGGCACTGCACCTCAGGCCGGCCTTCCAGCACCAGGAACTCGAAGAAGGGCGCGCCCGCCTGCCCCTGGCTGACCAGGCGGCCACCCACGGCCACGTGCTGCGGCCGGTAGAGCTGGGCGAACACGCGCACGCGCTCGATGGGGCTTTGCAGCACCTCGGCGTAAAGGCGGCTGGCCGCCAGCACGAGCTCGCCGATGGCCGCATCGCTGTGCTGCCCTTCGGCCAGGTGGAGGTGGAGGATGGGCATGGCGGTCTTTCAGGGGGATATGAAGGCGGACTCAGGGCAGGCCCTTGCGCCGGCCCGCGTCCATGAACAGGGTGCCGCCGGCCAGGGCGTCGGCCTCGGGGTCCAGCAGCAGGGCGATGGCCCAGGCGATTTGCTCGGGCGTGGTGAAGGCACCGATGGCGGACTCGGCGCGCATCTGGTCCAGCACCTCGGCGGCGCTCAGGCCGTCGCGCGCGGCGCGGTCGTTCGCCACGCGGTGCAGGCGCTCGGTGTCGGCCGGCCCCGGGGCCACCAGGTGCGAGGTCACGCCGCGCGGACCGTAGGCCCACGACAGCTGCCGCACCAGGTTGGCCAGCGCGGCATTGGCCACACCGGCCGTGGCCGCGTAGGCCGTGGGCTCGAAGCCGTAATGCCCGCCGATGGCGACCAGGCGCGCACCGGCGCTCAAGCGACCATCGACGGCCCGCACCAGGCGCAACATGCCGCCCACCTTGATGTTGACCGCGTCCACCACGGCCTCGGTCGGTGCGGTGAGCACGCCCCCCGCGGTGGCCACGCCCGCGCCCTGCACCACCAGGCGCACGGGGGCGTCGAGCCGGTCACAGGTGGCGCGGATGGCCTCGGTGGCGCTGTCGGACGCGATGTCGGCGGCGCAGGCCACCACACCGGGCGTGCTGTGCACCAGCGAGGCCAGCGCGTCGGTGCTGCGCGCCACCGCCACCACCGTCAGGCCCTTGGCGGCCAGGCGGCGCACGATGACCTGGCCCATGGCGCCCGTGCTGCCGACCACCACGGCGATGTCTTGTTGCGGCATGCGCAGCTCCTGGGTCTGGGTGAGGAGGGAAGGGCTCAGGCCGCGCGGACCACGTCCTGCATCAGGCCGCGCTCCTTGGCCATGGTCATGGCGGTGTCCTCGATCATGTCTTCCTGGCCACCGATCATCTTCTTGCGGCCCAGCTCGACGAGGATGTCGCGCGCCGGCACCCCGAAGCGCTTCTCGGCCCGCTTGGCGTGCAGCAGGAAGGTCGAGTAGACGCCCGCGAAGCCCAGCGTCAGGGACTCGCGGTCCACGCGCACGATGTGGTCCATCATCGGCACGATGACGTCCTCGGCCACGTCCATCAGCTTGAACAGGTCCACGCCGGTGACGATGCCCATGCGGTCGCACACGGCCAGGAAGACCTCCAGCGGCGTGTTGCCCGCACCCGCGCCCAGGCCGGCCACCGAGCCGTCGATGCGGCTGGCGCCAGCGGCGATCGCGGCCACCGAGTTGGCGATGCCCATGCCCAGGTTGTGGTGGCCGTGAAAGCCGATTTCCGTCTCGGGTTGGAGCACCTCGCGCAGCGCGGCCACACGGGCCGTCACGTCGGCGGGCAGCATGTGGCCGGCCGAGTCGGTCACGTAGATGGTCTGCGCGCCATACGACTCCATCAGCTTGCCCTGCTGGGCCAGGCCCGCGGGGTCGTTGAGGTGGGCCATCATCAGGAAGCCGACCGTGTCCATGCCCAGCTTGCGCGCAAAGGCGATGTGCTGGGGCGAGGTGTCGGCCTCGGTGCAGTGCGTGGCCACGGTGACGCTGCGTGCGCCGCAGTCATAGGCCGATTGCAGCTCGCGCATCGTGCCCAGGCCGGGGATCAGCAGCACCGAGACCTTCGCCTGCGTCATCTTCGGCACCACGGCCTGCAGGTATTCCTCGTTGCTGGCCAGCGCGAAGCCGTGCTGCAGCGAGTTGCCGCCCAGGCCGCCGCCGTGCGTGACCTGGATCAGCGGCACGCCGGCCGCGTCCAGCGCGGTGGCGACCTTGACCATCTGCTCCACCGAGATCTGCTCGCGCTTGGCGTGCATGCCGTCGCGCAGGCACATGTCGTGCAGCAGGACCTTGCGGCCGGCCAGGCTGTTGTCGGTGGTGTTGTTTTGGGTGGCGCTCATCACACGGTCTCCTTGGCCGGCTGCAGCTGGATCTTCCCAGCCAGGATTTCTTCGGCAAACATCTCGGCGGTGCGGCAGGCTGCCGCCGTCATGATGTCCAGGTTGCCCGCGTACTTGGGCAGGTAGTCGCCCAGGCCGGCCACCTCCATGAACACCGACACGCGCTTGCCGTCGAACACCGGGCCGTTGACCAGGCGGTAGCCCGGCACGTACTTCTGCACCTCGCCGATCATGGTCAGCACCGAGTCGATGATGGCGGCCTGGTTGGGCGCCTCGTCGGTCAGGCAGTTGATGGTGTTGCGCATGATCACCGGCGGGTCGGCCGGGTTGATGATGCACAGCGCCTTGCCGCGGCGCGCACCGCCCACCTTCACGATGGCGTTGGACGTGGTGTAGGTGAACTCGTCGAGGTTGGCGCGCGTGCCTGGGCCCACGGACTTGGACGACAGACTGGCCACGATCTCGGCGTAGTCCACCGATTGCACGCGCGAGATCGCGTTGACGATGGGGATGGTGGCCTGGCCGGCGCACGAGATCATGTTCACGTTCATCTCGGCCTTGTCGGCGTGCTCGCGCAGGTTCACCGGCGGCACGCACAGCGGGCCGATGGCCGCGGGCGTCAGGTCGATCATCAGCACGCCCAGCTCGTTGAGCTTGCGCGAGTTCTCGGCGTGCACATAGGCCGAGGTCGCATCGAAGGCGATCTGGATGCCGTCTTCGAGCACGTGCGGCAGCAGGCCGTCCACGCCCTCGGCGGTGGTCTTCAGGCCCATGCTGCGGGCGCGGGCCAGGCCCTCGGAGGTGGCGTCGATGCCGACCATCCAGACGGGCTCCAGCACGGGGCTGCGCTGGATCTTGTAGATCAGGTCGGTGCCGATGTTGCCCGAGCCGATCAAGGCGCATTTGATCTTTTTCATGGAAGGGATCCTGTGGGGTGCATGCGAAGGTCGGGCGGCGCTCAGCTGGCAGACGTGGCCTTGGCCACGGCCTCGGCGGCACCGGCGGCCGTGGCCGCTGCGGCTGCCGCCATCTCGGCCTTCTGGCCCGCCGTCACGCCGGCCACGGCGAACTCGTCGAGGCCGTGTTCGGTGATGAGGATGCGCACGGTGTTCTTGTCCACGCCGAGGGCGGTGGCGGTGGCCTCGGCGACGGCGGCCACGACGCGGCGCTTTTGCTCGACGGTGCGACCGGTCATCAGGTGCATTTCGATGATGGGCATGGGCCTGTCCTCCGGTGTGTCAGATGAAGCGAACCGAGACGCTGCCCAGTTCCTGGTAGCGCGCGATGACGTTGTCGCCCGGCTTGACGGCAATGGCCTCGGTGATGGCCCCGCTCATCACGAAGCTGCCCGCGGGCAGCGTTTCGCCGAGCTCGTGCAGCACCCGCACCATCAGCGCGATGGCATCGGCCGGGTGGCCCATGACGGCGGCAGACGCGCCCATGGTCACGGCCTCGCCGTTCTTCTCCATGACCACGCCCAGCGTGCTCAGGTCGATGTCGCTGGCGTAGCGCGCGCGGCCACCGGCCACGTAGCGGGCCGAGGAGCCGTTGTCGGCCACCACGCTGGGCAGGTCGAACTTGAAGCCCGAAAAGCGCGAGTCGATGATCTCGATGGCGGGCAGCACGAAGTCGGTCGCGGCCAGCACGTCTTCCCGCGTCACCTGGTCGCCCGCCAGCGGGGCCTTGGTGACGAAGGCGATCTCGCACTCGGCACGCGGGTGCACCAGGTCGTCGGTGCGCACGGCGGAGTTCTCCGGGCGGGCCATGTCGGCCAGCAGGAAGCCGATGGAGGGCACGCGCACGCCCATCTGGTCCATCTTGGCCTTGGAGGTCAGGCCGGCTTTCCAGCCCGCCTGGCGGCGGCCCTGGGCCAGCCAGCGGCGGCGCAATTCCAGCTGCACGGCGTAGCCATCGGCCAGCGTCATGCCGGGGAAGTCGTCGGTCAGCTTCGGGATGGCCTGGGCGCCGGTCTGTGCCGCTTCGATGCGGTCGGTCAGGCGGACGATGTCCTCGCGGCCCAGCGTCAGCGTCATGCTCTGGTTCGGGTTCTCGGCGCTCACAGGGCGCTCCTTCCATGGAAACGGGCACGGCAGGTGCCCAGGCCACCGACGGTGCAGACCAGCTCGTCGCCGCCGGTCACGGGCACCAGGGCCGATTGCGAGCCCGACAAGATCACCTCGCCGGCGCGGAAGGGCAGGCCCAGGCGGCCCAGCGTGTTGGCCAGCCAGACCACCGCGTTCACCGGCGAGCCCTGCACCGCGGCACCGACGCCGGTCGAGTGCAACTCGCCGTTCTTGTGCAGCACCATGCCGGCCATCGTGAGGTCCAGCTTGCGCGGGTCGCCCTTGACGTCGCCCAGCAGGAAGACGCCACACGAAGCATTGTCCGCCACCGTGTCCTGGATCTGGATGTTCCAGTCCTGGATGCGCGAATCGACGATCTCGAAGCAGGGCGTGACGTAATCGGTGGCGTAGAGCACATCGGCCGCCGTGATGCCCGGGCCGATCAGGTCGCGCTTGAGCACGAAGGCCAGCTCCGCCTCGGCCTTGGGCTGGATGAGGGTGTTGAGGTCCACGCCGTCGGACTCGTTGCGCACCATGCTGGAGGTGAGCTGGCCGAAGTCGGGCTCGAACACGCCCAGGAAGTCCTGCACGGGCTTGCTGGTCACGCCGATCTTCTTGCCGACGATGGTCTCGCCGGCCTCGACGCGGCGCGCCACATAGCGCGACTGGATGGCGTAGGCATCGGCCAGGGTGATGTCGGGCGACTGCTCGCGCAGTGGCCGCATGACGCGGCGCTCGCGCCACGCCTGGAACAGCGCGTCGCCGTGCCGCTCGATGGTTGGGATGTCCATGGTCAGGGCTTTCCGTGCAGGTTCAGAGCTTGATGCAGATGTTGCGCAGGTCGGTGTAGAACTCCAGCGAGTGCACCCCGCCTTCGCGGCCGATGCCCGATTGCTTGGAGCCGCCAAACGGCGTGCGCAGGTCACGCAGGAACCAGCTGTTGACCCAGGTGATGCCCACCTCGATCGCGGCCGCCATGCGGTGCGCGCAACCCAGGTCCTGCGTCCAGATCGTGGTGGACAGGCCATAGCGGTTGGCATTGGCCAGGCCGATCACCTCTTCCTCGCTGTCGAAGGCGCGGATGTGGCAGCAGGGCCCGAAGATTTCCTCGCGCACCACGGCCGCCGTCTCGGGCAGGCCGGTCCAGATGGTCGGCTGCACCCAGGCGCCGCCGGCCAGCTCGCCCGGCATGTCGGGCACACCGCCGCCGGTCACCACGGTCGCGCCCTCTGCCACCGCCTTGGCGTAGTAGGACATCACCTTGCGCTTGTGCTCCTGGCTGATCAGCGGGCCGTAGTTCGAGCCCTCGTCGCTGGGGCGGCCGTACTTCACCGCTTCGCATCGCGCCTTCAGCGCGGCGACGAACTTGTCGAAGATCGGGCGCTGCACGTAGACGCGCTCGGTGCCCAGGCAGACCTGGCCGGTGTTCATGAAGGCCGATCGGAAGATGCCTTCCACGGCGTCGTCGAAGTTGGCGTCGGCGAACACGATGCCGGCGTTCTTGCCGCCCAGCTCGAAAGACACGTCGCGGATGCCATTGGCCGCCGCCTTCATGATGGCCGTGCCCGTGCGCGTCTCGCCGGTGAAGGTGATGGCGTCCACGTCTTCGTGGCTGGTGATGAACTCACCGGCCGCGTCGGGCCCGAAGCCATGCACCACGTTGTAGACGCCCGGGGGCACGCCCACGGCGTTCATGACCTCGCCCAGCAGGGCCGCGGTGGCCGGTGTTTCTTCCGAGGGCTTGACGACCACGGTGTTGCCGCAGGCCAGCGCCGGGCCGACCTTCCAGGTCATCAGCAGGAAGGGCGCGTTCCAGGGGCTGACCACGCCGATCACGCCCTTGGGCTTGCGGATGGCGTAGTTGATGGCGCCACGGCCGTCCGGCGTGTCCATCTGGAAGGACTCGGTCGGCACGTTCTTCATCAGGTCGGCAAAGACCTTGAAGTTGGCCGCACCGCGCGGCACGAAGGCGTGCGCGATGACGTGGTGGGGCTGGCCGGTGTCGGCCTCTTCGGCAGCGACGAAATCATCGAAGCGCTTCGTGATGCCATCGGCCACGGCGTGCAGCATGGCCATGCGCTTGTCCACCGTCATGCGGCCCCAGTCGCCCTTCAGGGCGGCACGGGCGGCGGCCACGGCGGCATCGACCTCGGGCCGGCCGGCTTCGGCCACCTGGTAGAGCGGCAGGTTGGTGAGCGGGCTGAGCTTGTCGAACACGCGCTGGCTGCGCGCCGGCACGAACTCGCCGTTGATGAAGTTCAGGATCTGTTTCATGGGGATGTCTTTGCAAGATTCAGGGCCCGGGCCGCATCAGCTGACCACGCCGAGGAAGCTCTCGTGGAGGATGCCGGTGGGGAAGTCCAGGCCGTGGCCGAACTCCTCGAAGGTCCAGGTGATGGGCTCCCAATCGGGGTAGGGCTCGTAGCCGCCGGCGAAGGTCTCGAAGCGGTTGCCCGACGGGTCCCAGGCGTAGATGGTTTCGCCGCGGGTCACACCATGCCGCGTGGGGCCCATGTCGATGGGCACGCGGTTCATGCCCATGATGTCGCTGGCGCGCTGCACGCGCTCCCACGAGTTCAGGCGGAAGGACACGTGGTGCAGCTTGCCCGGGTTCGGGTGCTCGACGAAGGCGATGTCGTGCGTCTTGTTGGAGCACGACAGGAAGATGCCGACCTCGGGCGCACCGACTTCGGCCGGGCCGAGGATGCGCTCGACCAGGCGGAAGCCCAGCACCTCGGTGAAGATGGCTTTCACCTCGCCCACATTGGGCCCGTAGAGCAGGCAGTGGTCGAAGCGCACCGGGGCCATGCCGTGCTCGGCGGCGGCACCCCAGGGCGGTGGGTTGCTCAGGCCCAGGCCATTGCCCACGTGGGCCTTCTCGGCGAACAGCTCGAACTCGTGGCCCGAGGGCAAGGTGAAGCGCAGGCGCTCGCCGGTTTCCAGCATCTCGCCAGCGGGGATGCGCCGTGTGGCGACGCCCCGCGCATTCAGGTCACGCTCGAACTGGTCCAGCGAGGCGGCGTCCAGCACGCGGTAGCCGACGAAGTCCACGCCGGCGCTGTCGGCCTGGCGCAGCACGATGCTGTTGTGGTCGCGCTCGTCCCAGGCCTTGAAGTAAACACGGCCTTGTGCGTCTTCGCCCGTTTCGACCAGGCCGATGACGTCCCGGTAAAACTTGCGGCTGACTTGCATGTCCAGGACGCGCAGTTGCGCATGTCCTGCCCTCTTGACAAGGCCTCAGCGAGGCTGGGTCAGCCGCACCATCCGGATCACATCGAAAGGGCAGACCACCGCGCACTGGGCACATCCCGTGCAATGCGAGGGGTCATG
>JAVLFO010000145.1:0-6010 GCA_046052805.1 Aquabacterium sp.
TGGCCGAACTGCTGGGCCAGCCGGTGCGCTTGGCCAGCGACTGGACCGACGGCGTCGCGGTCGCCACGGGCGAGGTGGTGATGCTCGAGAACTGCCGCCTGAACAAGGGCGAGAAGAAGAACAACGAAGAACTGGCACGCAAGATGGCCGGCCTGTGCGACATCTACGTCAACGACGCGTTTGGCACGGCCCACCGCGCCGAAGGCACGACCTACGGCATCGCCCAGTTCGCCAAGGTGGCCTGCGCAGGCCCGCTGCTGTCGGCCGAAATCGATGCCATCAGCAAGGCCCTGGAAGCGCCCAAGCGCCCCCTGCTGGCCATCGTGGCAGGCTCGAAGGTCTCGACCAAGCTGACCATTTTGGAGTCGCTGTCCAAGAACGTTGACGGCCTGATCGTGGGTGGCGGCATCGCCAACACCTTCATGCTGGCCGCCGGTTTGAAGATCGGCAAGTCGCTGGCCGAGCCCGATCTGGTGGGCGCAGCCAAGGCCGTGATCGACGCCATGCAAGCGCGTGGCGCCGCCGTACCCATCCCTGAAGACGTGGTCGTGGCCAAGACCTTTGCCGCCGACGCCCCTGCCACCATCAAGGCCGCAGCCGATGTGGCCGACGATGACCTGATCCTGGACATCGGCCCCAAGACCGCCGCCAAGCTGGCCGAGCAGCTGATGGCCGCCGGCACCATCGTGTGGAACGGCCCCATGGGCGTGTTCGAATTCGATGCCTTCTCGCATGGCACCGAAACCGTGGCGCGCGCCATTGCCGCGTCCAGCGCCTTCAGCATCGCCGGGGGTGGCGACACGCTGGCCGCCATTGCCAAGTACGGCATCGACAAAGACGTGGGCTACATCTCGACCGGTGGCGGCGCCTTCCTGGAAGTGCTTGAAGGCAAGACCCTGCCCGCCTTTGAGATCCTGAGCCAGCGCGCCGCGGGCTGATCGCCAAAGCAAAAGGCCGCGCCTCGAAAGAAGCGTGGCCTTTTTGACGTTCACCGGCGTCAAACAGCGCCAGCGGCGTGCAAAACCTCACCCGCCAAAATCGGATCTCCCGTGCGGTTCAGCGTGTCCAGCCACAGCTGGTAGCTGCGCATCTGACCCGTTTGCCACGGATGGAAGCCAGGCTTGAAGTACTGCACGTAGTGGCCCAGCATGGGCATGTACAAACCACCTGGCTTGAACAACCACCACATGCCCTTGGTCATCAACTTGACGCGCTCCCAGCGTGAGAACCCATCGACCTCCAGCATGTAGCGCGTGGTCAGCAGGCTGTGCAAATTGAAGCCCAGCGTGACCAACAGCATGGCAAAAGTGCGGCGCACATAGCCCACCTTGGCGATCTTGCTCATCACGTCAAAAGCCACGGCCTTGTGCTCGATCTCTTCCATCGCGTGCCAGGCATACATGGCGCGCATGCGGCTGTCGGCGTGCTCCAGCACTTCTTTGCGCTCAAAAAAGCCATGGGCCATGATGGCCGTCATGTGCTCGGCGGCCGCCGTTTCAGACAGCGTTTGCGCGGCAGGCAGGTACTTGCGGCCGATGTTGAACAACATGTGCTTGGTGATGCCTTCCAGCATGTCCACATCAATGCCTTGCGCCTTCAGCCGGTTGTTGTATTGCGTGTGGACGATGCCGTGCTGGCCCTCTTGGCGCATGAAGTCCTTGATCTCTTGGCGCAGGTGCGGGTCGGTGACCTGGTCACGGTAGTCGCGCACGCAAGAGATGAAGAAGCGCTCACCTTCGGGGAAGATGGTTGACATGGCGTCGAAGAAACGCGTTTTGAAAGCGTCGTTGGCGAACCAGTACTTCGGAATGTCGCCGTCGAGCCCAAAGTCGAGCTTTTCGCGGGGCGTGATGGTGTGGTCAGACATGTGAGCCTCCAGGAGATCAGGCGTGTGCGCCTTGCAGGGCTTGCGCGCTCAAGCGGTTGCCCGCCTCGACTGGGTCGCCCGTTTCTTTGAGCAGCTTGACCCAAGGCTCGTAGCTGTCGACCACGGGCTCGTCCCATGGATGAAAGCTCGGCTTGAGGTAACTGAAATACTTGCCCATCATGGGCATGAAGATGCCACCGGGCTTGTAGAGCCACCACAGGCCCTTGGCCCAGATCTTGGTGCGCTCCCAGCGCGAGAAGCCGTCCACATCGATCATGTGCTTCATGATGCGGAACACGTGGTACGGGAAGAGCAGCGTCACCAACAGCATCGAACCCACGCGGTTGGCGTAGCTGGACTTGGCCACGTCCATCAAGACGTCGTAGGCCACGCCCTTGTGCTCCATCTCTTCCATGGCGTGCCACACGTAGAGGGCGCGGATGCGCTCGTCGGCACCTTCAAAGATGTGGGGGCGCTCGACAAAGCAGTCGGCCATGATGGCGGTGATGTGTTCAGACGCCGCCGTGATGCCCAGCGTGAACTCACGCGAGAGGTGCTTGCGGATCACGCCGAACAAGCGGTGCTCCTGGCCTTCCAGAATGGCGTCCACCTGGATGCCTTGGGCTTTCAGGCGGTCGTTGTAGCGCGTGTGAACGATGCCGTGCTGGCCTTCTTGGCGCGTGAAGTCTTTGATGTCTTGCAGCACCTTGGGGTCGGTGATGCGATCTTTGAAGTCGCGCACACAGGTGATGAAGAACTTCTCGCCCACCGGGAACAGCGTGGACATGGCGTCGAAGAAACGCGTCTTGAAGACATCGTTGTCGAGCCAGTACTTCGGGATGTCACCGTCCAGCCCAAAGTCGAGCTTCTCGCGCGGAACGATCGGTGGGGGCGTGATGTGGTTCGGGGTCATGGTGTTGTCTCCTCGGCTCGCGTGGTGTCAGCAAACGTGACATCGGCCTCGTGTGATGAGACTGTAGGGATTCACCCAGGACACCGCCATGACATGCAACGACACGAGGGTAAATTTGGCGACAGGCCGGCGCTAGGGAAAACGCGGTGAATGGCGCGCGTTTGTCGGGATTCAGTTGGCGCTGCGGCGGTACTGGCTGGGCGTCAGGCCAGACCAGCGGGCGAAGGCCAGGGTGAAGCTGCGGCGGTCAGAAAAACCCAAGCGCTCGCTGATGTCCTCGATGGGCATGCCCTCGTCTTTGAGCCATTGCTGCGACAGCCGGTAGCGCACGCGGGCCTGGATGGCCGAATGGCTTTCGCCGACGTCCTTGAGGCGCCGCTGCAAGGTGCGTGCATGCAGTTGCAGCTCCTCGGCCAGGGCTTCGAGGCCCAGTCCCAACAAACGGGGTTTGGCCTGAAAGGCCCGCTCGATCTGATCCACCAGTTGGTGGCCGGGATCGGTCGGGTTGCCGGCCACCAGGGTTTGCTCGGCGCGCTCGGCCACACGCTGAGCCACACGCTGGGCCGCCTGCTCGTGCAGCACGGGAAAGGCGCCGCGCAGGGGTTGGTCCAGCAGGGCACGGTCAAACCACAGCGCGTCCATGGGCGCCCCCCATTCGATCGGCGCCTGAAAGTACGCGGCCAACTGCTCGCTGTCGGCATGGGCCGGGTGGCGCAAGGTGATGCGCCCAATCAACTCTTTGCCACCCAGCAGCAAACGGCTGAACTTCACCGTGGTGGCAAACACCGCTTCGGTGAAGTGCCAGCTGCGCTCGGGCGTGGCGTCGGGCAGGTTGTAGAGCAGGGTGATGCGCGCTTCGTTGCCATGCTCGGCCAGCGAAAAGGCCATGTAGGGGTTGACCAGCGGCGGTATCCATTCCAGCGCCCTGGCGGCGTCGCGCAAAGTGGCGCTGGTGGTGATGAAGGTCTCGACGTCGGCCACGTACTCAAAGGCGAAGGTCTCGCCCAGGACCAGCGGGAAGTGGCGCGGGCTGCCCACCACATGGGCGGCCTCCACGCAACGCTCCATGATGCGCTGCATGGGCTCGCGGCGGATGGTGGCCGTCTCGGGGTGCAGGTTGCGGGCGTCCACGCCCTCTTCTCGGAAGATGGTCTCGATGTCGATGCCGCACAAGCGTGCCGCACGCACCCAGTTCGTCACGGTGACGAAAGGGATGGCCAGGTCAGCAAGGTCGGGTGTGGTGGACACGGGTGGGGATTTCCGAAAAAGGGGCGCTCAAGCCACGCCAGCGCCCTGCTCGAACTGTTGCAACCAGCGCAACACCTCGGCCACGGTGGCTTGCGGCTGCTCGAAAGGATACAGGTGCGTGCCCTCGATCCACGACAAGCGCTCGCCGACCACCTGTTTGATGCCACCCAGACCGACCTTGCGCAGCTCGCTGGAGCGGGTGCCCCCAATGAACGCCACAGGGCATTGGTGAGGGTGGCGCCGAAAGCGCTGCAACAGCGCATGCGGCATGGTGTTGTAAATCGCCGTTTCGACCTCGCGGCTGAAGCTCAAGCGGCGAGAGCGCGCCCCGCCATCGGCGTGTTCTTGCGTGCCGTTGTGGAGGTAGTCGCCCAAGATGCCCGGGTGGAAAGCCGCGAATTTGGGCTTGCTGCCGAAATGCACGCGAGCCGCTTGCAGGCTGGGCCACTCTTGGGTGCGCTGGGCCGAAATCCGCGAGGGCATCACGCGCTGCATGGCCCCGGCCCTCTTGGCCAAGGCGATGCCCGCGCTTTGCCAGCCGGGCAGCAAGGGCGAATCCATCACCACCACACCTTGCGCCAGATGGGGGTAGCGGCTGGCCACCATCATGCTGAGATAGCCGCCCAGCGAATGGCCGACCAGGTACGCAGGACGGCCCACCTCATGCTCGACAAAATCTCGCAACTGCTCAACCAAAAACGGCCAGTTGTTGGTGACGGGGTAGCGCGCATCGTGCCCCAGCTTGTCGATGGCGTGAACCTCATAACCTGCGGCTCGCCAGCCCTCGAACAGCGTACGGTAGGTGCTGGCCGGAAAGCTGTTGGCGTGCGAAAAAACAATGCAGTGGTGGGCGGTGGCGGCCTTCAACTGGGCTCCTTGTGAGGGGGCTGATGGCAGGAAAGTGTAAGGCGGTGTGAGCGTGACATGCTGCGCGCACCGGGGGTTCTCCATGTGCATTTCCACACTTTGAAACCACCGCATTGGTGTGACACTGGCAAACACATTGACAACCGCTGAGCCATTGACCATGCAACGTGCCACCAAAATCGTCGCCACCCTGGGCCCTGCTTCGTCCTCGCCCGAGGTGCTGGAGCGGATGCTGCGCGCAGGCGTCGACGTGGTGCGACTGAACTTCTCGCACGGCAAGGCGCAAGACCACATCGACCGCGCCCAAACCGTGCGCGATGTGGCCGCCAAAGTGGGCAAAGTGGTGGCCATCATGGCCGACCTGCAGGGTCCCAAAATCCGCGTCGGCAAGTTCGCCGAAGGCAAGGTCATGCTCGAGCCCGGCCAGCCCTTCGTGCTGGACGCCAGCCGCACCGAACCCGGCGACATCCACGGCGTGGGCCTGGACTACAAAGAGCTGCCTCGCGACGTGCGCGCTGGCGACACGCTGCTGCTCAACGATGGCCTGATCGTGCTCACCGTCGAAGCCGTCAAGGGCGAAGAGGTGCACACCCTGGTCAAGCTGGGCGGCGAGCTGTCCAACAACAAGGGCATCAACAAGCAAGGCGGCGGCCTGACTGCGCCGGCCCTGACGGCCAAGGACATGGAAGACATCAAGACGGCGGCCAGCTTCCAGTGCGACTACATCGCCGTGTCTTTCCCCAAAAACGCCACCGATATGGAGATGGCGCGCCAGTTGTGCAACGTGGCCGGCGAGCAATGGAAGCACCGCCCCGCCCTGATCGCCAAGATCGAGCGCACCGAGGCCATCCCCAACCTCGAGGCCATCCTCAAGGCGTCCGACGGCATCATGGTGGCCCGGGGCGATTTGGCCGTGGAAGTGGGCAACGCAGCCGTGCCTGCGCTGCAAAAACGCATGATCAAGCTGGCCCGCGAGATGGACAAGGTCGTGATCACGGCCACCCAGATGATGGAGTCGATGATCGTCAACCCCGTACCAACGCGCGCCGAGGTGTCTGACGTGGCCAACGCCGTACTGGACGGCACCGACGCTGTGATGCTGAGCGCCGAAACTG
>JAVLFO010000146.1:0-2940 GCA_046052805.1 Aquabacterium sp.
CGCGCAACACAAGGTGAGAAACAGACAAGGACATGGGCAGGCGAACAGGCGCTCGAAAAGGAACACGGACCCTGCGATTGTCCGCAATTTCCGGCCCCTGCGCCGCCCATCACCTCAAACCAGCGCCACCAGCACCTGCCCACCGTCGGTACGCACCGCATGGGCCCGCACCGAATGCTCAGGCGACTCGATGCACTCGCCATTGCGCAAGTCAAAGTGGTTCTTGTACAGCGGCGAGGCCACCACGGTGCGTTCACCCAAGCTGCCCACCAGGCCTCGGGCCAGCACACTGGCTTGCGACTTGGGGTCGACGTTGTCGATCGCATAAAAAGCGTCTTGGCCCACCCGGAAAACCGCCACATGGCGATCGCCCACCAAGGCGCACACCCCGGTGTTAGGCAAGATGTCATCGGCCGCGCACACGGCGGTCCAGTTCAAGGTTTCGGTGCTCATGTTGAAGTCCTTCAAAGCGTGGGTGCGGGGCTCAGGCGGGCGAATCCATCGTGGCCGCAGCGCGTTCTTCGGTATTGGCCGGGCGGATCTGGCCACGCTCTTCGACGAACACGATGTGCTCGTCCTTCTTGTCGCTGTTCACAAACGAGCGGAAGCGCTGACGAACCTCGGGCGTGGTCACGGCGGTCTTCCATTCGCACTGGTAGGTGTCCACCACGTGCTGCATTTGCGCTTCCAGCTCGGCGTTCAGGCCCAGGCTGTCCTTGAGGATCACGTCCTTGAGGTAGTCCAGGCCACCTTCGAGGTTTTCACGCCAGGTGCTGGTGCGCTGCAGGCGGTCGGCCGTGCGCACATAGAACATCAACACGCGGTCGATCAGCTTGACCAACTCTTCCTTGTTGAGGTCAGACGCGAACAGCTCGGCATGGCGAGGCTTCATGCCGCCGTTGCCGCACACGTACAGGTTCCAGCCCTTTTCGGTGGCGATGATGCCAATGTCTTTGCCCTGGGCTTCGGCGCATTCACGCGTGCAACCCGACACGCCAAACTTGATCTTGTGCGGCGAGCGCAGGCCCTTGTAGCGGTTCTCCAGCTCGACGGCCAAGCCCACCGAGTCGCCCACGCCATAACGGCACCACGTCGAGCCGACACAGCTCTTGACCGTGCGCAGCGACTTGCCATAGGCATGGCCCGATTCAAAGCCCGCGTCGATCAGCTCTTCCCAAATGAAGGGCAGTTGCTCCACACGCGCGCCGAACAAGTCCACCCGCTGCCCACCCGTGATCTTGGTGTACAGGCCGTACTTCTTGGCGACCTGGCCCACCGCGATCAAGCCGTCGGGCGTGACCTCACCACCGGCCATGCGAGGCACGACCGAGTAGCTGCCGTCTTTTTGGATGTTGCCCAGGAAGTAGTCGTTGCTGTCCTGCAGACCCGCGTGCTCCTTTTTGAGCACGAAGTCGTTCCAGATCGATGCCAGCACATTGGCCGCCACCGGCTTGCAGATGTCGCAACCCAAGCCCTTGCCGTGCTTGCTCAGCAGATCGTCAAACGACTTGATCTGGCCCACGCGGACCAGGTGGTAAAGCTCTTGGCGCGAGTAGGCAAAGTGCTCACACACATGGTTGTTGACCGCCATGCCCTGCTTGGCCATCTCGGCCTTCATCACCTGCGTGACCAAAGGCACACAGCCCCCACAGGTGGCGCCGGCCTTGGTGCAGGCCTTCATGTCGCCAATGGTGACCACGCCGTCGCACACGGCCTTGCAAATTTGGCCCTTGCTGACGTTGTTGCACGAGCAAATTTGGGCGCTGTCGGGCAAGGCATCCACGCCCAGGCCAGGCTTGGCCTTGCCGTCACTCGAAGGCAAGATCAAGAACTCGGGCTCGGCCGGCAAGGTGATGCCATTGAGCGCCATTTGCAGCAAAGTGCCGTATTCATCGGCATTGCCGACCAGCACCGCGCCCAGCAACTGCTTGCCGTCCTCGCTGACCACGATCTTTTTGTAGACCTGCTTGCGCTCGTCGATGTACTGGTAAGCGCGGCTGTGCGGCGTCTTGCCTTGCGCATCGCCAATGCTGGCCACATCCACGCCCATCAGCTTGAGCTTGGTGCTCATGTCGGCGCCGGCAAACACCGCGCTGGTGTCCCCCGCGATGTGCTTGGCCACCACGCGGGCCATGTCGTAACCCGGAGCCACCAAGCCGAAGGTTTGGTCGTTCCAGGCCGCGCACTCGCCAATGGCATAAATGTCGTGGTCGCTGGTGCGGCATTGGCTGTCGATGGCGATGCCGCCGCGCGCGCCCACGGCCAGCGCATGCGCCCGGGCCAACTCGTCACGCGGACGAATGCCAGCCGAGAACACGATCATGTCGGTCTCCAGGTGGCTGCCGTCGGTGAAGACCATGCGGTGGCGTGCCGTGGCGCCGTCCACGATCTCAACCGTGTTGCGCTGGGTGTGCACATGCAGGCCCAGGTCTTCGATCTTGTTGCGAAGCACGCGGCCGCCGCCCTCGTCAACCTGCACCGCCATCAGGCGCGGCGCGAACTCGACCACATGCGTGTCCAGGCCCATGTCTCTCAGGGCTTTGGCGCATTCCAAACCGAGAAGCCCGCCGCCCACCACCACGCCGCTTTTGGACTTGGCGCCCGCAGCCGTCATGGCCTCCAGGTCTTCGATGGTGCGATAGACAAAGCAGTTGGGGCGATCGCGCCCAGGCACTGGCGGCACAAAGGGATTCGAGCCAGTGGCCAACACCAGCTTGTCGTAAGGCAAGACCTCGCCGGTTTGTGTGGTGACTGTTTTGGCGCGGCGGTCAAAGCTCGCGGCGCGGGCGGCCAAGCGCAAACTGATGCCGGTGCGCTCGAAAAAGCCCTCTTCAACCAGCGACAGGTCTTGTGCCGATTTGCCAGAGAAGAATTCGGAGAGGTGGACGCGGTCGTAG
This sequence comes from Aquabacterium sp., assembly GCA_046052805.1. Classification (GTDB taxonomy): domain Bacteria; phylum Pseudomonadota; class Gammaproteobacteria; order Burkholderiales; family Burkholderiaceae_C; genus Aquabacterium. Next base: position 2,898 of record JAVLFO010000146.1, read on the forward strand.
GCAGGGCGAACTTCTTCGCACAAGACGGTGACTTGGGCGCCTT
>JAVLFO010000147.1:0-2196 GCA_046052805.1 Aquabacterium sp.
CTCGACTAGTCGTCGGCAGCGTCAGATGTGTATAAGAGACAGGTACAGCTCGGTGTGGCCCTTCTGACGGCCGAAGCCCTTGACTTCGGTCACGGTGATGCCTTGCACGCCAATGGCAGACAAGGCCTCACGCACTTCATCAAGCTTGAATGGCTTGACGATGGCGGTCACCATTTTCATGTTTGATTCTCCGGTGAGGTTGGCTAAAAATTCAGACGAGCTCTTGTCTGCATGATCTGTGCCAGCGCTCCAAAACGGTGAACAGTGCGCAACGGCGCTCAGGCGGTGCACCGCAAAGGCGTCCGAATGCGCCGATTGCACGCTATAGGTGCGCGTTTCAGGCTGTGAAGATGAGTCTGAGTCGATTGCACGTGTTTGGTGCAAATGACCCTGTTGGCAGATCGCCCTTGAGAGGGGCAGACCTGGGTGGCTCGCCTCGGCACAATCCGCCGCTTGTCGCTCCTGGGTTGCCTTGATGTCGCTTGCCGTTGTTCACAGCCGGGCCCTGGACGGGCTCAAAGCCCCGCCCGTCACGGTCGAGGTTCATTTGGCCAACGGCCTGCCCTCCTTCACCCTGGTAGGTTTGGCCGATACCGAGGTCAAAGAAGCCAAAGAGCGCGTGCGCGCAGCCCTGAGCAACTCGGGCCTGGACTTCCCCTTCAACAAGCGCATCACGGTCAACTTGGCTCCGGCTGACTTGCCCAAAGAGTCCGGACGTTTTGACTTGCCGATCGCCATCGGCATTTTGGCGGCCATGGGTCACGTAGATCCGACCAAGCTGGTTGACCTCGAGTTCGCTGGCGAGCTCTCGCTGGGTGGTGGCTTGCGCCCGGTGCGCGGGGCTTTGCCCATGGCTTTGGCCTTGCGCCGCCAGCGCCTGGCCGGCGATGTGGGTGCGGCGCGCGCACTGGTCTTGCCACAGGCCAGCGCCACCGAGGCCGCCTTGGTTGACGAGGCGGTGCTGTACGGTGCGGAGCACCTGGCCGACGTGGTTGAAGCCTTGCGTCCGGACGGCCAAGGCAGTGGCGTGCCCTTGACCCGAGCCGCTGCGATGCCGGCGGCGCCCCAGGTCAGCGCCAAGCTGGATTTGCGTGACGTGCGCGGGCAATCGGCCGCCAAGCGCGCCCTGGAGGTGGCGGCCGCTGGCGGCCACAGCGTCTTGATGGTGGGGCCGCCGGGCACAGGCAAGTCGATGCTGGCCCAGCGTTTCACAGGCTTGCTGCCGGCCTTGACGCCGGATGAGGCACTGGAATCCGCCGCGGTGCTGAGCCTGGCTGGTCACTTTGACGCCACCCGTTGGGGGCACCGTCTGCAGCGAAGCCCGCATCACACCGCGTCGCCGGTGGCCATGGTGGGTGGCGGTTCACCCCCGCGCCCCGGCGAGATCTCGCTGGCGCACCATGGCGTGCTTTTTTTAGACGAGCTGCCCGAGTTTCCCAAGGCCGCTCTGGAGGCCTTGCGCGAGCCTCTTGAGACCGGCCAGATCACGATCTCGCGTGCGGCGCGGCGCCACGACTTTCCGGCGCGCTTTCAATTGCTGGCCGCCATGAACCCGTGCCCTTGCGGTCACTTTGGCAACCCCATCAAGGCCTGCCGCTGCACGCCAGAGCAGGTGGCGCGCTACCAGGGGCGCTTGAGTGGCCCCATGCTGGACCGGGTCGATGTCCAGGTGGACGTGCCCATGGTGCCGCCGGAAGTGCTCGCGCGCAGCCCTGATGGCGAGTGCAGCGCCGACATCGCCTCTCGCGTGGCCCGCGCCCGCGAGCGTCAGCTGGCGCGCCAAGGCTGCCTCAACACGGAACTGGCGGGCGCTTTGCTGGACGAGCATGCCGCTGCCGACGACGCAGCGTTGGTGTTTTTGCAGTCAGCCTGTGCGCGTTTGGGCTGGTCGGGGCGCGCCTTCCACCGCGTGTTGAAACTGGCTCGCACCATCGCCGATTTGGCCGGTGCGGACCGGGTGCTGAGCAGCCACATGGCCGAGGCCATCCAATACCGCCGCGTGTTGCAGGCTCAGTGACGCAGGGCAAAGTGGGGCCTTTGTGGCGACGCTAGACTGGTCGCGCACGCCCGCACGCGTCGGGCACCACTTTTGCCGATCGCCCACCATGACCCAGCGCTTTGCTTCACCCCGACACCTCATCACCGCTGCCGCTGTCTCTTATACACATCTGACGCTGCCGACGACTAGTCGAGTGT
>JAVLFO010000148.1:0-3310 GCA_046052805.1 Aquabacterium sp.
TGATGGACGTGCTGGCCAACATGGGCCAGGACATGGTGACGGTGTCCCTGCAGGACGCCAACAGCTCGGCGCTGATCACCAACCCCGAGTACGAAGGCTTCAAGTACGTCGTGATGCCGATGCGCATCTGATCAGGGTTTGCCCATGCACTGAAGCTGGGGGGTGTCACCCGCAGCCAAGTGTGCGAACCTCGACATTCATAAAAAAATGTCGGGGAATGCCATGGGTGTCGCTCTGCGCGTCGGCTGGAGGCCGACCGTCGATTGGCTGGTTGCCTGGGCCTGGATCGCTGTGTCCGGTGTCATGGCTTATGGCTTGTTGTTGGCTGTGTTTTCGCTGCCGGGTTACCCGCACGCGGTCAACCCACCAGGACACATGCCTTACCTGCTGGACAAGCCGGTGGGCGAAGACGGCTTTTACATGTTGGCCGTGGCCTGGAACGCGGCCCTGGGCAAGGGGCTGGTCGGCAACTTTGACCAGGCCGTCACCGGCATCCAGCCACTGGCGACCTTGCTGTACGCAGCGCTGGCCAAGCTCGTGCTTTGGTGTGGTGGTGACAAACTGGCTTTCGTGCGTGCGGTCATCGTTTTTGGCACGCTCAACCTGCTGCTGTTCGCACACCAGCTGGGCCTCATCGCACAGCGCCTTGTGGAACGTGGGCCGGTGCGTCAGCGGGCGCATGTGCTGGCTGTCCTGGCCACGGTGCTGAGCTTCCATGCTTTCCGGGTCTTCACCTATGGTCTGGAAACGGGCGTGTACTTGGTGGCCTTGGCGCAGCTTGTACGGATGTCCTTCGTGTACTTCGACCACAAGCCCACGTCCATTTGGTCCCGAGACAACTTGTTGATGGGACTGGCCGTGGGTCTGACAGGCTTGGCACGGGTGGACTTCGTCCTGGTGTTTGGCATGTTTGCCTTGGCCGCGCTGCTCAGGCTGCGCGCGCATGCTCTCAGCCTGTGTGTGGTGGGGTTGGTCGCGGTGGTGGTGTTCCTGCCATGGCCTCTGTACGTGTGGCATGTCAGCGGCTCGCCGATCCCGTCTTCGGGGCCGGCCCAGGGCGCACTCATCACTTTGGCGTCCGCTGGCGAACGGTTCTCGACCATGGGCAACGCCCTGGTGCAGAACCTCCTGCCGACCTTGTTCACCAATGGCCGTTGGGACGTGGGTGTGCTGTCCGCAGTGCTCATCGCGGTTTTCTTGCGATGGGGCAAGCCGGCCCCTGATCGCTTCGAAGTTCGGGTGTTGCGGCAGTGGATGTGGACCTTCCTGATGCTGGCCAGCATTTACGTGCTGTTGATCTGGGCCACGCATTTCTACGCGCGCTACACAGCCCCCCTCATGGTGGCGGCCATTCCTCTCGCAGCCATGCAACTGGCCAGACGCATCACCGGGCACAGGGCGGACCAAAACATGGCTTTGGCCATCGTGGGCATGGGGGTCGTGTTCACCGCTTTCACCCTGTTTGTCATGCACCGGGGCAAGCTGGGCAACCCGCACATCATCACCGCGGGTCATGTGCACGAACACTTTGGCCATGTCCCCAAGGTCGGGGCATTTCAGTCTGGCGTGGTGGGCTTTGCCAATGACAACGTCATCAACCTCGACGGCAAGGTCAACACCGAAGTCTTGCCTCACGTCAAGCGAGGCAACATCGACGCGTACCTGCTGGCCCACCCGGAAATCGGTGTGATCGTGGATTGGCCGAGCTACATCCACACCTATGTGTCCGATGCGCACCTGGCACGCCACTGGAAGCGCTGCCCGGTGGACATCCCTGAAGGCATCAGCGTTTGCTACATCCGTTCAGGCGTGAGTCCGGATGCCCGCAGGCCGGGCTGAAAGCAGTGCGATCATGCCAACCTTGTCGCAAGAACGCGTTTGCCGAGCGAGGCGTTTCCAGCATCTGGTTTCATGGCGTTACGCATTCATCCCATGCACGCGGGATGAGAGTGTATTGCGCGTTTTCCAAATGTCGGGATGATGGCATTGACCATTGCAACCTCCGTGTGCAATGGCCTCAACATCAAAACGATCCAGGGGAAAAGCATGAAGCAGAATTTGCTGCGGTGTGTCGCCGCATCGGCCGTGGTCCTGATGGGCCCTGTTGCAGCCGGGGTGGCCCAAGCCACCAACGTGGCCGTGGGCCAGGCGACCTTGTCCAAGCTCAGCTACAGGTTGACGGACACCGACACCAAGGATGGCGTGGCCGCCGCCATCAGGCTGAACATCGGACCTTACGATGGCACCGATTTGGCGATCCGCGAAGAGGTGTTCAACGGCTTGGGGTCAAAGCAAAATTCGGCGGGCGACACCGTCCAAGGCAGCGATTTCCTCACGAGCAAAGGTGTCGTCACCTCGGACAGCATGCCTCTGACGAAGGCATCCAAAGTTGGCACCACGCTGACGGCACAGTCCGGTTTCACCAACGCAGAAGCCAGGACAATCCTCAGCGGGCCTTATGCGACGGATGTCCGTGCGGGTGAGTCGTCCATCTTCGCTGAGCGGGTGGCCAAAGTCGAATCCTACGCATTTTCGGACATTGCACCTGGGCTGGCTTTTGACCTCGCGCCACACACCTCGGTGACCTTCTTCGGCAATTTCGATGTCTCGACTGGCGTCGACATGGGGGCTCTGTTCAATTCGGAAGCCTTTGCCAAAGCCAGAGCCAACGATGCCACCCTGAAGGTGTCGAGCACTGCGTACGTGAACATGTCGATCGGTCCCTATGAATCGCCCCAGTCGCTGGCATCTGACGGCCCTCAATTCGTGGAACGCGTTGCTTCACGGCAAGGCACGCTCGATTCGCACGGCCGCCTGACCATGCTTGGAGATGCACCAAGCTCCAAAGGCTTGCTCAAGCTCACGTACACCAACACCACGGATCAAGTCGTCAGCAAGTTCCTGCGTTACGATTTGAACGTGACCACCGCCCTCGAGGTGCTTGTGGTGCCTGAGCCTGGAACCTGGTCCCTGATGGCGCTGGGCTTGGTCGGCGTGGCCGTGGTGTCACGCCAGCGTCGCAAGGCCTGATCGCGCAACCCGGGCGCTGGGAAGGCCACAAAAGCCCGGCTAAAATGACAGAGCCTTGACGAGTGGAGTGCGTCGGGGCTCTTTCCATTTCCAGGGCCGACATGACCGACGCGATCCATCCAGAGCAGCCTGAGAACCAACCCGCCGCCCCCGTGCCGCAAACCGAGGCTCAGATTTCGGCGGGCTACGGCGAAGGCAGCATCCAGATCCTCGAAGGCCTGGAAGCGGTGCGCAAGCGCCCGGGCATGTACATCGGCGACACCTCGGACGGCACCGGCTT
>JAVLFO010000149.1:0-3385 GCA_046052805.1 Aquabacterium sp.
GCCAGCATCGTGGCGAAGCACGGCCGCATCCACGGTTTGGTCAACAACGCTGGCGGGCAATTTCCTGCCCCCATGGCCGCGATCTCCAAGCGGGGCTTTGAGGCCGTGGTGACCAACAACCTGACCGGCGGCTTCTTGATGGCGCGCGAGGTTTTCAACCAGTCGATGGCCAAGCACGGCGGCGGCGCCATTGTGAACATGGCGGCCGACATGTGGAACGGCATGCCCGGCATGGCGCACTCGGGTGCCGCCCGCGCCGGCATGGTCAACCTGACCAAGACCGCAGCGTTCGAGTGGGCCTGTGCCCAAGTGCGCGTCAATGCGGTGGCGCCTGGCTGGATCGCGTCCAGCGGCATGGACGCCTATGGCGCCGGCATGGCGCCCATGATCCGCAGCCTCAAAGACAACCTGCCCATGAAGCGGATGGGCCTGGAGTCTGAGGTGAGTTCGGTGATCGCGTTTTTGCTCAGCCCCGGTGCCTGCTTCATCACAGGCATCACCGTGGCCATCGACGGCGGTGCGCCGCTGAACAGCCCTGTGATGCCCTCAGCGCCACATGCCCCCGCGCCCACCTACAACGGCTTTCACCGCGCCAGCGTGCCCAAGGTCTTGCAAGACCTGTGACGCCAACTGGATGCAAAGCCTACAGACACGAGGTTCATTGCAACGAAGGCATGTACGCAGGCGGGCGGCCTTTCTAGAATGCGGCGATCAACCACTTTTGCTTTGACGCCGCCATGACACCCCTGAACGCCGTGTTGGTTGCCGCCGCTCTTTTGTTCGCGGCCAAGACCGTGGCTTGGTTGATCCAGCGCAGCCAGGGCAATGGGGGCATCGTTGACGCCATCTGGGCCTGGGCTCTGGGTGGGCTGGCCGTGTGGTTTGCCTCGGTTGGCACGGCCCCTGCGTCAGCGCGCATCACGCTGGGCCTCATGGGTGGCTTGTGGGGACTCCGCCTGGGCACCTACCTGTGGCAACGCAACTGGCGCAGCCCAGAAGACTGGCGTTATGCGCAGTTCCGCGCCAACTGGGGTGCGCAAGCGCAGACCAAGATGTTTTGGTTTTTCCAGTTCCAGAACCTGTTCACACTGGCCTTGGCCGCCAGCGCCTTCATGCCAGCGGCTTACCGCGAGGGCAGCCCTGAGCCGCTGGCGTTGGCAGCGGCCGTGCTGATTTTGGTGATCGCTGTGGTCGGCGAAGGCATTGCCGACGCCCAGTTGCGCCGTTTCAAAGCCAACGCTGCCCTCAAAGGCCAGGTCTGCGACCAAGGGCTGTGGCGCTACAGCCGCCATCCCAATTACTTTTTTGAGTGCGTGCACTGGCTGGCTTACTTGCCACTGGCCTGGGGCAGCGACTTGTGGCCCTGGACCTTGGCGGCCCCCGCCGTGATGGTGTTGCTGCTTTTGAAGATCTCAGGCGTGCCCTTGCTCGAGCGCGAAATGGCCCAACGCAAACCCGGCTACGCTGAGTACATGAAGCGGACCAGCATGCTGGTGCCCCTGCCCCGTCGAAGCTGACGCATCCAATCCCCCGCGTGATGCGTAGAGAGTGGTTCGGATGACACCAGGAAAACCTCATGATTGACGCCATCAACTGGGCCGAAAGCGGCCTGCTGCCCGATGCCCTGATCCGCGCCGGGATGCGCCGCCTCATGGCGCAGCGTTTGGCTGCACACGCCGATTTGCCGGTCTCACGCCGCACCGACATCTTTCGGCAGTTCGTGCACGAGTTGCGCCAAAGCCCCATCGCCATCAACACGCTCGAAGCCAACGCGCAGCACTACGAGGTCCCCTCGCGCTTTTTTGCGCAGCATCTGGGCCCCCAACTGAAGTACTCGTGCTGCTGGTACGAACGTGGCACCGAAACACTGGCGCAGGCCGAGCAAGCGATGCTGCGCATCTATGCCCAGCGCGCCCGCTTAGACGAGCTGCAACCTGGCCAAAAAGTGCTGGACCTGGGCTGCGGCTGGGGATCCCTGTCGACCTGGCTGGCCGAGCACTACCCCCATCTGCAAATCGTTGGCCTGAGCAATTCGCACGGCCAACGCGAATTCATTGAAGCGCGCGCCGCCGAACGTGGGCTGAGCAACCTGCGCATCCTCACCGGCAACATCGCCGAGTTCGAGATGCCGGCCGAGGTGCTGGAGGGCGGCTTTGACCGCATCATGTCCATCGAGATGTTCGAGCACATGCGCAACTACCAGCTGCTGTTGGCCAAGCTGCGCCGCTGGATGAAAGACGACGCCAAGCTGTTCGTGCACATCTTTGCGCACCCGACCTTGGCCTACCCCTATCAGGTCCAAGACAAGAGCGACTGGATGACGCAGTACTTCTTCCTGGGCGGCATCATGCCCAGCGAACACCTGCTGGCCCACTTCCAGGACGACGTCAAACTGGTGGACCAATGGTGGGTCGATGGCACACACTACCAAAAGACCGCCGAGCACTGGCTGCAAGGCATGGACCAGGCCAAAGGCCCGATCATGACAGCGTTCAAAGAAGCCTATGGACAAGATGCCGAGCGCTGGTTCCAACGCTGGCGCATGTTCTACATGGCCGTCGCTGAGTTCTTTGGCTACGCCCATGGCAGCGAATGGGGCGTTGGTCACTACCTGTTTGAGGCCCGTTGACACCATGCACTTGACCCGACACCGCCTGATCACCGCCCTGGCCCTGAGCGCCCTGGCCAACCTGGCCCACGCCGAACGCGTGGTGGGCTATGTGCGTGACGCCGACACCCAGCGCTACCTCTACACCGAGGTGCACGACCTGGTGCGCGCGGGCGATGGCGCCGTGCAAACGGCTGTGACGGCTTACTACGATGTGCAAGGCAAGGAGATGGCCCGCAAGACGCTGGACTACCGCGCCAACCGCACGGTGCCCGTCTACAGACTGGACGTCCCGGCGCTGAAGTACGCCGAAGGCATCAGCAGCAACACGCCCACCGCCCAGGTCTTCAAGATCGACAACGACAGGGAAGACCGCAAGAGCATCGCGCTCAATGAGGGGGCGATCGCGGCTGACTCGGGTTTCAACCAGCTCTTGCAAGATGCCTGGGCGCAGATCAAACGGGGCGAGACCATCAAGTTCAGCCTGATCGCCGCCGGCCGCACGGCGAGCTACAGCTTTCGGGCCCGCAAGCTAGACGAGGTCAACCTCAACGGCACAGCCGCAACAAAGGTGCTGGTCGAGCCTGACTCGATGCTGCGTTTGGTGGTGGCCCCCATTGAGCTGACTTACGACAGCAAAGGCAGCAAGCTGCTGGCCTACAAGGGGGTGTCTAACATCCTCAACCCAGAGACGGGCAAGGTCTACAAGCTGATCCAGGTCAACTACGACATCACGCCACCGCCTGAGGCCAAATGGCCCGGCGCCGCCAAGTGAGT
>JAVLFO010000150.1:0-10734 GCA_046052805.1 Aquabacterium sp.
ACGTCAAACGTGACATCGCTGTGGCCCAGTACGACAAGGCCATCCAATCGGCCTTCAAGGACGTGAACGATGCCTTGGTGGCCCGCAGCACCTATGCCGACCAGGCCCAGGCGCAGCTGGCCCAAGCGCAGGCCGAGGCTGCGCGCATGCGGCTATCCAGCATGCGCTACGACGCCGGCGTGGCCAACCAGCTCGACCTGCTCGATGCGCAGCGCTCGCTGTTTGCATCGCAGCAGGCGTTGATTGCGGCGCAACTGGCGCGTCAACAAGCCCACATCGGCCTGTACAAGGCCTTGGGCGGCGGCTGGGTGGCAGATGCCACTGCGTCGTCGCCAGCGGCTTCGGCTCAGTGAGCGGCTTCGCGCGCCAGGTGAGTGCCGAGGCGCGCACCCAGCTTGTTGACGTTGTTGAGCGACAGCAAGTGGGCGTGCAGCCAACCCAGCTCACCTGAACCGAACAGCGATTGGATGGTGTCAGGTGGCAGGGCGCGCAGCTTGGTCTCGTCAACGACCTTGAAGCCGCTCAGGCTGACCTGCTGGCCATCACGCTGCCAGTCGATGTTGCGCTCGACCAGCAAGTCCAGCTCAGACAAGCGCTGCGCAAACTGGCTGGTGACCAGCATGTCTTGATGGAAGCTCAGCAAGAACTGCTGCAGGCCGCTGAGGTAGGGCGTGGCTTGCCCTTCTTCGTCAAACAGGCTCTGGCCGTCGGCTTGGTTCAGGCCATCAAAGGCCTCGTCCACGCACACGGTCATTTGGTCGCTGCCCGTTTGCTCTGCCAAGACGAAGGGGTAGCGTCGCACAAAGGCGGGCACATAGGTGTGCTCAGCCCAGGCGCCTTGCGCGTCGATCAAGAGGTTTTCCTGGTCGCGCAAACCCACCACGGCCACCAAGGTGTGGCCCTGCTCGGTGGGCACGAACACACAGGGGTAGTCCAAGGCGGCCAAGGGCAGTTCGCTGGCGGCCAGCAGCAGCGAGTTGGTCTGGCGGGCAAAGCCCAGTTGCGTGCCGCTGGCGCCCACGCGCAAGGCGCGGTGTTGGTCGCGGTGGACGGGCACGATGCGTTCGTACATCAAGAGGGTCTTCATGGGGATGCGTTCAGAGCGTGTGCCACAGGGCACGGTGACAGGCAGCGTAGTCCGTATGGATGACAGATTGATGAGCCGCCGGCGCAAGCCGCTGTCCGAATCTGGATAATCCACACCGTGATGACCTTGACCCTGCGCGAGCGCCTGTCGCTCTACCTCGACCTGATCCGTTGGAGCCGCCCTCAGGGCTGGCTGCTGCTGCTGTGGCCCACCTTGAGCGCCTTGTGGCTGGCGGCGGGGGGCTTTCCGGGCTGGCACCTGTTGGGGGTGTTCACCCTGGGCACCATCTTGATGCGCAGCGCTGGCTGTGCTGTCAACGACGTGGCCGACAAGGACTTCGACCTGCACGTGCAGCGCACGGCGCAGCGGCCCATCACCAGTGGGCGCTTGTCGGTCAAAGAGGCTTTGGCGGTGGGCGCTGCGCTGGCATTGGTGTCATTTGTTTTGGTGTTGACCACGAATGCCCTGACGATCGCGATGTCGTTCGGGGCCTTGCTCATCACCGTGGTCTACCCCTTCACCAAACGGTTTTTCGCCATGCCCCAAGCGGTGCTCGGGGTGGCCTTCAGCTTTGGCATCCCGATGGCGTTTGCCGCTGTGCAAAACCGAGTGCCCGCCACGATGTGGTGGCTGCTGGCAGGCAATTTGGCCTGGGTGCTGGCCTATGACACCGAGTACGCCATGGTCGACCGCAACGACGACCTGCTGATCGGCATCCGCACCTCGGCCATCACGCTGGGGCGCTTTGATGTGATCGGGGTGATGGGCTTTTACGCGCTGTGCATCGCCTGCTGGGCGGTGGCCGGGGCGCTTGCTGGCATGGGGTCGCTCTACCAGCTGTCACTCGGCGCTGCGGCGGCGCAGGCCGTGTGGCATGGCTGGCTGATCAAGGGCCGTGAGCGCGAGGCCTGCTTCAAAGCCTTTCGCCTGAACCATTGGTTGGGTTTGACCGTGTGCTTGGGCGTGGTGCTGGACACCGCGCTGCGCTGAAAGGCACGCTCGGCTCAGCCCCGATCTGCCCCGGCGCTCAGCGCCCGAACTCGTCGCCCAACTCGCCCGCGCGCTGTTGTGCGGCCCGCATGGCGGCCACGAAGCTGGCTTTCACACCGGCCTCTTCAAGGTGCGTCAACGCTGCATAGGTCGTGCCGCCTTTGGACGTGACCTTGCCGCGCAGCACGGCGGGCGAGTCGCTGGACTGTGCGGCCAGCGTGGTTGCGCCACCGAACGTGGCCAGCGCCAATTGGCGCCCCTGCGCCTCGCTCAAGCCCATGTCTTGGGCGGCTTGCACCATGGCTTCGATGAAGTAAAACACATAGGCCGGACCCGAGCCCGACAGCGCCGTGACCGCGTCCAGATCGGCTTCTTGCGCCACCCACAGCCATTGCCCGGTGGGCTCGACCATGTGCTCGATGGCTTGGCGCCCTGCCGCGCTCACCTCAGGGCGCGCGAACAAGCCGGTCATGCCCTGGCCCACCAGCGCGGGCGTGTTGGGCATGGCGCGCACCACGCGGGGCGTGCCCAGCAGGCGCGCGATGTCGTCGCTGCGCAGGCCGGCCATCACGCTGTAGTGCAGGGCGCTGCCGGTCAGGGCGGCGTAGGTCTGGGCTGCTTCTTTGAACTGCTGTGGCTTGACGGCCCACACCACGGTGAGCGCTTGCTGCAAGGCGCCATCCGGCCCCGCTTGCGTTTGCACACCCAGCGTTTGGCTCAGGCGCTCGCGTTGCTCGGCCACGGGGTCGATGACCAGGATGCTGGCCGGTGCTCGGCCTTGGCGCAGCAGGCCGCCGATGATGGCCGTGGCCATGTTGCCGCCCCCGATGAAGGCGATGTCAGTGGTGGGTGTGGGTCGTGTCGTCATGACCGAGATCATGCCGCATCTGTGCTGCAAGCCTCGTCCAGCAAGCGCAGCAGCCGATCGGCTTGCAGCGGCTTGTGCAGCAGTTGCACCTTGGCGGCTTGGGCGGCGTCTGCCAAGCCGGGCGTGGCCTCGCCAGTCAGCAAAAAAGCCGGCAGGTGTTCGCCAAACTCATAGCGCAGTTGTGCAATGGCCTCCAGGCCATTGATGGACAGGCCCAGGCGGTGGTCGCTGATGAGCGCCAGCGGCATGTCGCCCTCGGGCATCAAACCACGTTGTTGGAGTTCAACCAATGCGTCCAGCGCACCATCGGGCGTGGAGGCGGCGGCCGCTTGCCAGCCGTGTTGCTGCAGGACCAAGGTGGTGCCCTTGAGCACATCGGGCTCGTCGTCAATCAAGATCACGGTGCCCCGCTGGGTCAGCTTGTTGACCATGCCCGCTACAAAGGGCGCGCGCGGGCTGGCGTGTGCCGGCACGGTCCGCCCCTCTTCTCGCATCGGTTGGCGCGGTTGGCGCGGTTGGCGCGGCTCGAGCGGGGCACTGGGCACCAGTCGTGGCAGGCGAACAGCAAAGCAAGAACCTCGACCCGGGCGCGACAACAGCGTCACCGGCGTGGGCCCCAGCAGGCTCAAGCGACGCACCACGGCCAGCCCCAAGCCCAAGCCTTCGTTGCTGCGGCGGGCGTCGTTGTAGGCCTGAAAGTAGTCTTCAAAAATGCGGTGGCGGTGCTGGCCTTGCACGCCCACGCCCGTGTCCCACACCTGGCACACCACCGAAGGTCCGCGCACCCGGGCACGCAGCAGCACCTCGCCGTGTTCGGTGTAGCGCACCGCGTTGTTCAGCAGGTTGCGCAAGATGCGCTCCAGCACATGAGGGTCGGTCTGCACCCAGTCGTTGGACGGCACCATGCGCCACGTCAAGCCCTTGCTGGCGCACAGCACCGAGAACTCGCTGTCCAAGCGCGTCCACAGGCCCTCCAGGGGCAGGGCCTGGGCGGTGTAGTCCACCCTTTGCGCATCGATGCGGGCCACGTCGAACATCTTCTCGAACATGGTGCTCAGCGAGCCCACGGCCGTTTGGATCTTGCCCAGCAGAGGCGCCCCCTCGATCGGCTCCACATGGGGCTTGAGCGCGCTGCTCAGCAGCATCATCACGTGCAGGGGCTGGCGCAGGTCATGGCTGGCCGAGGCAAAGAACTCGCTCTTTTGTTGGTCGGCAGCTTCGGCGCGCGCCTTGGCCTGGGTGACTTTATGGATCTCGTCGCGCAGTTGCAGCACCAGGTCGGCGTTTTCATGACGCAGCAAGGCGCCTTCGCGCAAACGTCGGCTGATGCCCAGCGAGACCACCATGCACGTCAGCAGCGACACGATCATCACCACCGCCAGGTAGTTGGAGCTGGGATCGCGGTCCATCAGCAAGCGGCCGGCGGCCAGCAACAGCAGTGGCAGGCTACCCGCGAAGGCCACGGCCCAGTCGTGCACCGTCACCAGCATGATGGTGTAGCCGTACACCACGATGGCGGCCACGAAGGCCAAGCGCCAGTCTGGGCTGGCCACGTTCAACAGCGCGATGGCCAGCATGCCCCACAGGCTGCCTTGCACGCCGTGCCACCACAGCAGGCTCCAGCGCCACAGACCGTAGCCAGAGGCTGGGATGCCAAAGCGACGAAAGCGCTGCGTCATCACACTCACGGTGCCCCACACACTGAGCAAGCCGAGGGCAGGGACCAGCCAATGCCAGGTGGGCAATGGCCAATGGCGGACCATGGCCACGAGCACCACCAGGGCGATCACTTGGCCAACGATGGAGCCGGGCGATGTGCGCCAGCTGTCTTGCAGCATCTGCAGGTCGATGCGGGCCTCTAGCGGCGGCAGCCCCCGCAGCGATCGGCGCAGGACGCTCACGCTGCGCTTTCGCGCGTGGCCTCGCTCGCAAGACGGCTGGGGTCTGAGACGCCAGGTTCGGCGGCCAGCAGCGCGGGTTCAGCTGAGGTGTCGGGCCAGCTTGCCATCGGCGCGGTGGCGGCCGATGGGCTGCGCGAGCACAGCAGCACCAGTTGCGTTCGGCTGTGCACGCCGTAGGCCCTGAAGATGGCGCTGACGTGCAGCTTCACGGTCTCGGCGCTGATGCCCAGTGCCGTGGCAATGGCGTGGTTGGTGCAGCCCTTCAAGATCCACTGAAGCACGTCTTTTTGGCGCGGTGTCAGGCGAATCTGCCGTGGGCTGGCCGACTCTTCGGCTTGCGGGAAATCAACTTCGCTGGGCGAGAGCAATTCGGACGGGAAGTGCAGCCGCCCTTCCACCAAGGCGCGCAGGGCGCTCATGAAGCCGTCGATCTCGGCCAGCTTCGGGATGAAGCACGAGGCACCGTGGTGGATGCACTCCAGCGCCACCTGCACATCGTTCTGGCCCGAAATGATCCCGATGCGCTGGGTGGGCGCCGCGCCGCGCACGGCCTGCAAAGTGGCCATGCCACGGCTGTCTGGCAGCCCCAAGTCCAGCAAGACCACATCGATGGACGCGCCTTCCGGGGCGCTCAGTTGGGCCAAGGTGGACTGCAGCGAATTGGCTTGAGAAAAGCGCGCGCCGGCATCCAGACTTCGGATGGCCTGCATCATGCCTTCGCGGATGAGGCTGTGGTCATCGACCAACAAGTAGTGGGTAGCGCGCGTCACGTCCATGGCAAGTCTCTTTCAGACCGACCATCTTAGTGCGCTGTCAACGGTGTCCAAATAGGGCTGTGCCCACCCTCACCAGGGTAGACCCTTGCTCAATGGCGCTTTCCAGGTCCGAACTCATCCCCATGGACAGGGTGTCCAAGGGTAGTCCCTCGGAACGCAGGAGCTCAAAGGCGACACGCACCTGGCGCAGGCTCTCCGTTTGCACCGCTGGGTCATCGCTGGGCGCCGGCAGGGCCATGACGCCGCGCAACTGCAACCTGGGCAGGGCGGACACCGCCTGAGCCAGCGCCAAGGCCTCCTCGGGAGCGACGCCGCTTTTGCTGGCCTCGCCACTGGTGTTGACCTGCACGCACACCTGCAAGGGCGGCAAGTGAGCGGGGCGTTGCTCGCTCAAGCGTTGCGCGATCTTGAGGCGGTCGATGGTGTGCACCCAGTCGAAGTGCTCGGCCACCACGCGGGTTTTGTTGCTTTGCAACGGGCCGATGAGGTGCCACGTGATCTGGCTGCGCAGGTCTGCCAGCGCGGCGATTTTGTCGACCGCTTCTTGCACGTAGTTTTCACCGAAGCAGCGCTGGCCCGCGTCAAAGGCCTCCCGCACTGTTACGGCCGGAAACGTTTTGCTCACCGCCAGCAGGGTGACACTCTCAGGTGCGCGCCCAACTTGAGAACAAGCCTGTTGAATCCGGTCTCTCACGAGTTGTAGGTTGTTTGCGATCGTCGCCATAATGGGTCTGTTACGACAGGTCAGTCACGCACATCATCCATGGATATCACCCAACTGCTCGCGTTCTCGGTCAAAAACAAGGCCTCTGACCTGCACTTGTCGGCTGGGCTGCCGCCCATGATCCGGGTGCATGGCGATGTGCGCCGCATCAACGTTGACGCGTTGGACCACAAGCAGGTCCACGACATGGTGTACGACATCATGAACGACGCCCAGCGCAAGATGTACGAAGAGACCCTGGAGGTCGACTTCTCGTTCGAGATCCAGGGCCTGGCGCGTTTCCGGGTCAACGCCTTCAACCAGAACCGAGGCTCGGGCGCGGTGTTCCGCACCATCCCGTCCAAGATCCTGACGCTCGAGCAGCTCAACGCGCCCAAAGTCTTCCAAGACCTGGCGCTCAAGCCGCGTGGCTTGGTGTTGGTGACGGGGCCTACTGGCTCGGGCAAGTCGACCACGCTGGCCGCCATGGTCAACCACCTCAATGAAACCGAGTACGGTCACATCCTGACGGTCGAAGACCCGATTGAATTTGTGCACGACTCGAAAAAGTGCCTGATCAACCAGCGCGAAGTCGGCCCGCACACCATGAGCTTTGCCAACGCGCTGCGTTCGGCCTTGCGTGAAGACCCAGACGCCATCCTCGTGGGCGAAATGCGCGACCTCGAAACCATCCGTCTGGCCTTGACCGCCGCCGAAACCGGCCACTTGGTGTTTGGCACGCTGCACACCTCAAGCGCCGCCAAGACCATCGACCGCGTGGTTGACGTCTTCCCCGCCGCTGAAAAAGACATGGTTCGCGCCATGTTGTCTGAATCGCTGCAGGCCGTGATCTCGCAAACGCTGTGCAAGACCAAAGACGGCCAGGGCCGCGTGGCCGCGCATGAAATCATGATCGGCACGCCCGCCATCCGCAACCTGATCCGCGAGAACAAGATCGCGCAGATGTACTCGTCGATCCAGACGGGCCACAGCTTGGGCATGCAGACGCTGGACCAGAACCTCACCGACCTGGTGCGCCGCAACGTGATCTCGCCCGCCGAGGCCCGCGCCAAGGCCAAGATCCCCGAGAACTTCCCGGGCTGATCCATGAAGCGACTGCTCGATCGTTTTGTGGGCTCTGGCGCCAGCCGTTCGGGCGATGAGGCGCAGGCCGACGACGAAGGCTTTTTCGCCACGCAGTTTCTTGAGCGCCCCGAAGACGTTCGCACCCACTCGGCGTGGACAGCCCGAGGCTTGGCTGTCGGTGCCCACGCCATCGACCCCGAGCAAGGCTTGGCCTTGCTGCTCAAGGCCTGGGGAGACGATGCCCTCATGGCCTCATTGCCGCCTGATGACGTGCGCAAGCTGCTGAGCCACATGGACTTTGTCACCGTGCCGCCGGGGCGCGAGCTCATTGCCCAAGACGAGAAGGGCGACTACGCCTTGATCGTGCTCGAAGGCTTGGCGGCGGTTGACCGTGTGCAGCCCACCGGCGCGCGCGCACGGCTGGCCGAGGCCCGCGAGGGCGACGTGCTGGGCGAGATGTCATTGCTCGATGCCGGCGCGCGGTTTGCGTCTTGCATCACCTTGAGCCGTTGCTCTTTGGCGGTGCTGACCCACACCGCGCTGGACGAGTTGGCCATTGAAGAGCCCCGCTTGGGCATGGCGCTGATGACGTCCATGGCGCGGCGCTTGTCTTTGCGCATGCGCCAGCTCAGTGCGCGCTTGGGTGCCTTGCTCACGGCCGGCTGAGCGGCCGCCCGATCCTCATTTTCTGACCCATTTTTCACGCAGGACCACCACCATGGAACGCGATCAGGCCTCCAAATTCATCAACGACCTGCTGCGCCTGATGGTGACCCGTGGGGGCTCGGACCTGTTCTTGACGGCCGAGTTTCCGCCGGCCATGAAGGTCGATGGCAAGGTGACCAAGGTCTCGCCCCAGCCCTTGACCTCGCAGCACACGATCTCGCTGGCCCGCGCGATCATGAACGACAAGCAAGCCGCTGAGTTCGAACGCACCAAGGAGTGCAACTTCGCGATCTCGCCAGGGGGCGTGGGGCGCTTCCGCGTCAATGCCTTCATCCAGCAAGGGCACGTGGGTTTGGTGCTGCGTGTGATCCCGCAAAAGCTGCCCACGGTCGATGGCATGGGCCTGCCCCACATCCTCAAAGACGTGGTCATGATCAAGCGAGGCCTGGTCATCTTGGTGGGGGCGACGGGTTCGGGCAAGTCGACCACCTTGGCCGCGCTGGTGGACCACCGCAATGAGCAGTCTTACGGGCACATCATCACCCTGGAAGACCCCGTCGAGTTCGTGCATCCGCACAAGAACTGCATCGTCACCCAGCGCGAAATCGGCATCGACACCGACGGCTGGGAGATGGCGCTCAAGAACACGCTGCGCCAAGCGCCTGATGTGATCTTGATGGGCGAAATCCGCGATCGCGAGACCATGGAGCACGCCGTTCAGTTTGCCGAAACCGGGCACCTGTGCATGGCCACGCTGCACGCCAACAGCGCCAACCAGGCGCTCGACCGCATCATCAACTTCTTCCCTGAAGAGCGCCGTACGCAGCTGTTGATGGACCTGTCGCTCAACCTCAAGGGCCTGATCTCGCAACGCTTGCTGCCACGCCAAGAGGGCAAGGGCCGCGTGGCTGCCGTCGAGATCTTGCTCAACACGCCCTTGATCTCTGACCTGATCTTCAAGGGCGAGGTGGGCGAGATCAAAGAGATCATGAAGAAGTCGCGCGAGCTGGGCATGCAAACCTTTGACCAGGCGCTCTATGACCTGTACGAAGGCAATGACATCACCCTGGAAGACGCGCTGCGCAATGCCGACTCGGTCAACGACCTGCGTCTGCAGATCAAGCTCAACAGCCAGCGCGCCCGCAACCAAGATTTGTCCGCAGGCACCGAACACCTGCGCATCGTTTGAACCATGACCGCTGCTGAAAAGACCTACGAGCCCACCCCCGCCCAACACGTGGCCTTCATTGGCCTGGGCACCATGGGCGCACCCATGGCGCTGCACCTGCTGCGCGCTGGCCACCACGTCACCGTCTACAACCGCACGGTGGCCAAGGCGCAAGCCTGGGTGGCTGAGCATGGCGGCGAGTTGGCGCTCACGCCCAAAGAGGCGGCGCACGGCGCCCAAATCGTCATCACCTGCGTGGGCAACGACGACGACCTGCGCGAGGTCACCACAGGCCCGCAAGGTGCCTTCCATTCGATGTTGCCTGGCAGCGTCTTGGTCGACCACACCACGACCTCGGCCGAGGTGGCGCGAGAGCTGGCGCTGACGGCCGGTGCCGCAGGCATGTGTTTCATTGACGCGCCTGTATCAGGCGGCAACCTGGGCGCCATCAACGGCGTGCTCACCGTCATGTGCGGTGGCGACCCCGAGGCGTTTGAATACGTTCAGCCCGTGATCGCAGCCTACGCACGCGCGGTCACCCGCCTGGGCGACAGTGGTGCCGGGCAGTTGGCCAAGATGGTCAATCAGATCTGTGTGGGCGGTGTCTTGCAAGGCCTGGCCGAGGCCTTGGCCTTTGGTCAGCGCGCCGGACTCGACATGCACGCCGTGCTGGGCGTCATCTCGCAAGGGGCGGCCAGCAGCTGGCAGATGGTCAACCGTGGGCACACCATGGTCGACGGTCAGTTCGACTTTGGCTTTGCCGTCGACTGGATGCGCAAAGACCTGGGGCTGGTCATGGACGAGGCTCAGCGCGTGGGAGCGCCATTGCCTGTCACAGCCCTGATCGACCAGTTCTATGCCGAGGTGCAGGCACAAGGCGGTGGCCGACTGGACACCTCCAGCCTCATTCAGCGCCTGCGTTGAGCCTCAGAGCGCGCTGCCCGAAGCCGGATACGCCGGGGGGCGCGGCAGCTTGCCAGCCAGCTCGTCTTCGCTGATCACCTTGAACACCTTGACCACGCGGCGCACGCCCTTGATCGTGGATGTCAGCTCGGCCGCGCGGTTGGCTTCGCGCTCGGTCACCATGCCCAAGAGGTAGACCTCGCCGCGCTCGACCACCACCGTGAAGGCGTTGGCCATCAGGTCGCGGGCATCGACCAGAGTGGCTTTGACCTTGCCTGCCAGCAAGACGTCGTTGGCGCGTGAGGACAGCGAGCTCGTCAGGCTCACCGCCAGCTCGTTGACCACGCCTTGTGCGTTTTCAGTGCGGGCCACAGCCTGCTCCACCGCCACCTTGTCGGCCTCAGAGGGCACCTCGCCAGTCAGCAAGATCATGCGGTTGTAGGCATTCACATTGACGTGTCCACGGTCACCCAAGGTGTCTCGCACGCGGCTGTTGGCCTTGAGCTCCAGGCCTTGGTCTTCCAGTTGGGTGCCAGACGTGCGGCGGTCGGTGGCCACGAAAGCCCCGCCCACAGCCCCGCCCCAC
>JAVLFO010000151.1:0-11532 GCA_046052805.1 Aquabacterium sp.
GGTCTCTACCGCTGGCAACCGCATGACCATGGCCATGGGGCAGGGCGATGTGGCGCAGGCGCAGCGTGTGTTCCACAGTGCCTCGGTGTTCATGTTGATCAGCTGCGGTGGTCTGGCTTTGCTGACCTTGCCTGTGGCGCTGTGGGCGCCGGTGCCCGGCTTGAGCAGCACCGATGAGCGTGTGGCCGTGGCTGCTTTGGTGGCCGGCGTCTTGTTGGCGCTCTTGGGTGGCTTGGCCGAAGCGGTGTTTCGGGCCACGAACCGCTATGCGGTGGGCACCAGCTGCGGCACCCTGATCCGCCTGTGTGAATGGCTGGGTTCGATCGCGGGCTTGCTGTTGTGGGGCTCGTTCAGTGCGGTGGCGCTGTGCGGCTTGGCCGTGCGCTTCGGTGGTGTGGCATTGACGGCTTGGTTCAGTGCGCGCGAAGCGCAGGGCTTGCGCTGGGGTTGGCAAGATGCACACCTGAGCGAGGTCAAAGCCATGATCAAGCCCGCGCTGTCGTTCATGCTGTTCCCATTGGCCAACGCCGTCAGCTTTCAAGGCGTGACTTTGTTGGTCGGGCAACAGTTTGGTGTGGCGGTGGTGGCCGTGTTCAACACCTATCGCACCTTGTCGCGCGTGGCGGTGCAGGTCACCGGCGTCTTTGGCCATGCCATGTGGGCTGAGTTTTCGCGCTTGTTTGGCCATGGTGGTGCAAGGGCCGTGGGGCCGCTGTATCGGCGATCTGCTTGGTTGGGCTTGGGTGTGTCGGTGCTGCTCAGTGCGGTCTTGTACGGCGTGGGTCCGTGGCTCCTGCAGTGGTGGACGCACGGGGCCATTGGCCGTGAGCCCGTCTTGATGAGCCTCTTGTTGGCCTACGCTGCCGTGTGTGGCAGCTGGCACGTGCCCCGCGTGCTGTTGATGGCCACCAACCAGCACATTGGTTTGGCCCAGTGGTCTTTGTTGTCGGCCGCAGCTGCCTTTGCCCTTGCGTATGGCTTGGGCCGCGTCATGGGCATCGATGGCGTGGGTCTGGGCATGTTGTTGGCCGAGGCCTTGATCGCTGGCTTGTGCCTGGTCTTGGCTCACAGATTGGTGCGTGTCCCATGAAGGTTGCGTTGTCGGTGCCGGGCAAGTTCCACACCTTTGATTTGGCGCGTGAGCTGCATGCGCGCGGCGCCTTGGCCAAGGTGTTCACGGGCTACCCGCATTTCAAGCTCAAGCGCGAAGGCTTGCCCAAGGGCATGGTGCATTCGTGGCCCTGGTTGCAGTCGTCCTACATGGCGTTTTCAAAGCGGCATTGGTTGGGCGAGCGCGTGGTGCGTGAGTGGGAGTGGCTGATCAAGACCTCGCTGGACGCCGTCGTGGCTTCGCGTCTGCCGGCGTGCGATGTTTTTGTGGGCCTGTCGGGCTCGGCCTTGCGCAGCGGGCGAGCGGCCAAGGCCTTTGGGGCGCGCTATGTGTGCGACCGTGGCTCGGCCCACATCCGCGTGCAAAACGAGTTGCTGCTGGACGAGGCCCGTCGCTGGGGCTTGCCTTACCAAGGCATTGACCCCCGCGTGATGGCCCAAGAGGAGGCCGAGTATGCCGAGGCCGATGCCATCACGGTGCCCTCGACCTTCAGCGTGCGCAGCTTTGTCAATGCAGGCGTGCCGGCGCACAAGGTGCACATGCTGCCCTACGGCGTCAACCTGTCCACCTTTCACCCCACGGGTCATCCCCGCACCGACGGCTTTGATGTGTTGTTTGTGGGCGGCATGAACCTCAACAAGGGCATTCCGTATTTGCTAGAGGCTTTCAAGCTGCTGAAACATCCCTACAAAACCTTGACCTTGGCAGGTGCGGTATCCGCCCCCTTGATCGAGCGCATGCGTGCGCATGGCTTGTGGTCAGACGACATCCGTGTGCTGGGGCATGTGCCGCAAACGCAGCTCAAAGACCTGATGAGCCGCAGCCACGTCATGGTCTTGCCCAGTGTGCAAGAGGGCTTTGGCATGGTGTTGTCGCAGGCCATGGCCTGTGGCTGCGTGGTCATTGGCTCAGACCACACCGGGGCGCTCGACCTGATCGACGATGGGCAAGAAGGCTACATCGTGCCGGTGCGCAACAGTCGGACCTTGAGCGACCGCCTGCAAGCCTTGGCCGACCAGCCCGAGCTGCAAAACCAAATGAGCCACCGCGCCTTGCAGCGTGTGCAAAGCGCGGGCGGCTGGCACGACTACGGCGAGCTGGCCCACGGCCTGTTCTCGCAATTGCTGAAGGGGCGTGCATGAGGGTCTTGTACCTGGGTGCGAAAGATGCGGCCTCGACCGCCAAGCACCGTGCCGATGCCTTGCGCCGTTTGGGGTGTGAGGTGGTGCATCACGACCCACACGAAGCCATTGCCGATGGCGTTAGGGGCCGCTGGGCAGGTGCCTTGCACTACCGCACGGGCTATGCCTTGCTGCGCGTGCGGGTGGCACGTTGGGTGGAGGCGGTTTTGGCGCAGTCGCCTGCGTTCGATCTGTGCTGGGTCGACAACGGCGAGCTGCTCAGCGCCCGAGCCGTGCAGGCCTTGCGTGCCCGCGTGGGCAAGGTGGTGCTGTTCAATCACGATGACCCAACGGGCTCGCGCGATGGCATGCGCTTCTTGACCTTGCGTGGCGCCATACCGCAATACAGCCTGTGCGTGGTGGTGCGCCAGTTCAACGTGGCCGAGTTCAAGGCCATGGGCGCGCAAGACGTGATCCGCGTGTGGATGGGTTACGACGAGGTGGCGCATCGCCCCGCCGACCCGCATCGCCCCGTGGCGCCGGCCTTCGACCACGACATCGCCTTCATTGGGCGGTGCATGAAGGGTGAGGGCCGCGACCTGTTCATGCTGGCTTTGATCCGCCAGGGCTTGCGTCCGGCCATTTGGGGCGACAACTGGTCAAGCTCCGAGGTGTGGTCTGAGCTCAAGCCTTATTGGCAGGGCCCGAGCGTGTCGGGGCAAGACTATGTCGATGCCATGCGCGGGGCCAAGCTGTGCATAGGCATGTTGTCTAAGGGTAACCGCGACCAGCACACCACGCGCACCATGGAGATTCCCGCAGCCGGTGGTCTCTTGTGCGCCGAGCGGACCGCTGAGCACCAGGCCCTTTACCGCGAGGGAGAAGAGGCCCTGTTCTGGTCAGATGCGAACGAGTGCGCCGCTGTGTGCAAACGCTTGCTGGCCGACCCAGCTCGCCTGCGGTCGGTGCGAGAGGCCGGTCAGCGGCGCGTGTTGGCCAACCGCGTGGGCAATGAAGACATTGGGCGAACGGTGTTGCGGCACGCGGGCTTGGCATGAGACAAACGGACATGAGCACCCTGATGGTCCAATCGACAGCGCGCACCTACACATGGACACGCCGAGACTTGTTCTTTGGCGCTTTGCAGGCATTGGTCTTGCTGTGTGCAGTCTTGCAATGGCGCATTGGGCCTGACACCGACAACATGACCTGCGTCGCCTTGGTGCTGATCGCGTCAACGGCATTGTTCCAGTACCTGTGGCACTCAGACGCCATGTTGGAGACGCCCGTGTCTTCACTGGCTTTGATGGGCATGGGCGTCACCACGCAGCTGGCTTCGTTGCTGGCGCAGACGGCGGAGTGGGTCCGCTTTGTCGAGCTGCTGCGGTGGCCGGTCACCACGTTCTCTGTGCTGTGCTGCGTGCAGCTGTTGGCCATCTCAGTTCACTGGGTGCACCGGCGACTAGCAGCAACGCAACGTTTCACACAGGCAGTGGCGCGGCATGTGCTGACGCCCATGGGCGTGATGGATGCGCCGCCCATCCATGTGGTCTGGCTCATGGCAGGTTTGGGCCTGTATGCCTTGGCCGTGTCCGGCGTGGCAACTGGCGACTCAGGCGGCAAAGCATTGGAGGGCTTCAGCTTTCTGGCCTACATCCCTTTCCTGATCCCCATTTACCACAAGCAAATGGGGCCCGCGTTTTGCGACATCAAGAAGCATGGTCCGCTGCTGCTGCTGTATGTCTTGGCGATGGTGCTGGTGTCGGTTGCAAAGAACGGCCGCCAGCTCATGGCCATTGGGCCAGTGCAAGCCGGCTTGATTTACATGCTGTACGCCATGCAGGATCCGACGCCCATCACACGGCGCACCATCCGCCGCCTCGCCGCACTTGTGGCGGCGCTGGCCGTGGTCATCACGGTGTTTTCAGATGTGGCCGTGGCGATGGTGCTCAACCGCGACAAGGCGCGCCAGATCAGCCCTGTGGAGATGATCGAAGAGACCGTTCGCACCTTCATGGACAAGCCTCGGATTGCCCAATACAAGGACGCTCAGCGAGACGATGCGGTTTACGGTCGCTACAACGAAGCGTACTTGTCGAGCCCTGTCTTGGCGCGGTTCTCAGAGACCAAGTTCCATGACAACAACATCTACCAGGCCACGGTGTTGACCGACGCTGAGCGCGAAGAGTTGCGTAAGACATCATTTGACAAGTTATTCACCATCCTGCCGCAGCCGGTTCTTGATGCCATGGGCATCGACATCGACAAGGACGAGTTGGCCTACTCGATGGGCGATTACTTTCGCTACCTGTATGAGGGCCCTGACAACACGCTGGGTGGCTACGCCACAGGCTCGATGTGGGCGCACCTGATTGGCCTGTTCGGCTTGCCTTGGTTGGCGCCTTTGGCCACGGTGATCTTTGTGCTGGTGTTCTTGGCGCTTGACAGTTTCTCCCGCAAGGGCAGGGGCTTTGACGTTGCGCCTGTCCTCATCTGCTCGGCCTGGGCCACCTTTTTATACGCGCTCGCAGGTGAGTCGGCGGTGGGTAAGGTGGCGTATTTGTTGCGCGACTTGCCGCAAAAGGTCTTGATGTACGCCCTGCTGTATTGGTGCATTCGGCAGGGCCTGGCACTGTTCAACATCAAGTCTTCATGAAGCCCAAGTTGGTCTGCTGAAACCGAGACAGGTTGGGGAACACGTCGAGCAGTTGGCCATGGCTCAAGCCAAACCAAGCGCCCAGCGTGGCGCCATATTGGTCAACCGATTGGCGAGGCAACAGCACACCATTGGTCAATTGATCAGGGCTTTCATCGAAGTCGTTGTTGCTGCTGTTTTTGCGCCCTAAGACCGGGAACGCGCCGTGGATGTCGCCGCCTTTGACCGCGCGACCCCAAACGAAGTGATGCCCACCCCAGCCGTGGTCGGTGCCATCGCCGTTGCTGGTGAAGGTGCGCCCAAAGTCTGATGCCGTGAACGTTGTGACCTTGTCGGCCATGCCCATGGCTTCCAGGGTGCTCGTGAAGGAGGCCAGTGCTTGGTCCAAGCGCGCCATCAGGTCGCTGTGGCGGCTGTTCTGGCTGTTGTGCGTGTCAAAGCCAGCGAGGTTGACGAAGAAGACCTGTCGCTTGAGGCCCAGGCTGGCTTGCGCCCCCACCATGCGCGCCACGGTTTGCAGCTGCTGTGCCAAAGGGTTGGCTTGGCTGGCTCCATCGAGCCCGGTGAAGTTCAGGTTCGCAGTGGCGTAGGGTGATTGGCTTGCCTGGGGCAGGGCGCCGCTGAGCAGGCGCTCGGCTTGGATGCTGCGAGCGTTCAGGGCTGCAAGGTCGCGGCTCATGAGGTGCTGGTTGCGTGTGCTGCTGACGATGCGCTCCAGTGCGGCACCGACCACGTCAGAGCCGTACACCCTGCTCACCCCTTGCGCGTCAGGCAGCGTACCCAAGCGGATGGGGCCAGTGTTGCTCACCTGGTATTGCTGGGTGACTTGACCCGAGACCCACAAAGCATTGCCGCCGACCGAGATGGCCGTGAACATGCTGTTGGCATTGCCGCTGGCCAGCGCATCGGCCAGCTTGCCACCCCATCCTTGGGTGGCCCCTTCTGGCGCCATCGCCATCCACGTGCTTTGCTGATCGTTGTGTGAGAACAGTTTGCGGGGTTTGCTTTTGACACCCTTGGTGTAGTCCAGCTTGGTCAAGGGTTCGGTGAGTGGCCCCACGTTGGCCACCACAGCTGCACGCTGACTTGCAAAGCTTGCCTGCAGTTGCTTGAGGCTGGGGTGCAAGGCAAAGGTGCGACCCGTCTGCGTTGTGGTCGGGGCGATGGGCAAGACGCCGCCCAACCAGCCGGGCGAGCCAGCGGTTTGCGTCTTGTCGGCGCTGGTTTGCCTGAGCAGCGCGATTGAATCAGGCTGCTGGTTGCGCACAGCGGTGTACCGTGTCCATGAGGGATCGTCGGTGGCCAACACAGTGTTGAAGGCATCGTTGCCGCCCTGCAGGAACACACAGACCAAGGCCTTGTAGTCGGTTGCCGTGCCCGCCGCAGAAGCGCCCGCAGCGGCCAGCTGCATGGCCATGGGGCCAGCAGCGCCCAGCAAAGAAAACGCGCGGGCTTGTTGCAAGAACAGGCGGCGGGATGCGGATGTGGTGTGCTTCATGGCGGGCCTCACCTTTGAACCTGAAATTCGGGTGAGACGGCGGTCAGCAACAGTGCCGACCACAGCCGTGCACGACGGGTGGCGGTGATCTGGTCTGCCGTGGCCACGGGCTTGGCCCGGTAGTCGATGCTGCCAATGGCTTGCACGATGTCGTCTTTCAGGGCTTGGGGCATGGTGCCGTACATCAGGCGTTGGTTGATCTCTTCGACGAACGAGGCCGGCGCATCGGCCATGCCCAAGAAGGTGTCGGCTGCATCGACATTGGCCTTGAGCTGCACGTCGGCCTTGGCTGCCTTGTTGTCAAAGCCATGGCGCCCCGTGCCGCTCCACATGAAGCCGGTCATGGCGTTCACATAGCCGGCAGCGCTGGTTTCATTGGCGATCTGCAGCTCGGGTGTGGCCAATTTGGCTTGGGCCGACAAAGACCCGGGGTGCATGTAGGCCGGCCTGAAAAAGTTGAACACCGATGGCGAGGCCATCGCCGATTGCCCCAGCGACTGACCCGGGTCGGCCGTGGTGGTGATCAGATAGAGGCCGCTTTCAGAGAGTGTGCCAACGGCGCGCATCACAGCTGAGAGCTTCAAGATGGGCTCGCGTAGTTTGCCAAATTGAGCGCTTTGCAAGGTGCTGGCGCTGCGTGCTTCGGTGTCCAGCAAGATGGCTTTGAGCATGGCCTTGAGGCTGCCTTGAGACGCTGTGTAGGCCGCTGCCACCCGTGCCACATACGCTGGGCTGGGGTTGCTGGTCACCAGTCGCTGGATGAGTTGCTTGCCAACGAACGGTCCAATGTTAGGGTGTGAAGACAAGCCGTCAAGCGCGCTCTTCAAGCTCGCTTCAGGTGTGGCAAACCAGCTTCCTGGGATCACCGTGTTCAAGAAGCGCTTTTCGCTGGTGTCATGAAAGAGGCCATAGCCCCGCATGGGCGTGGCGTATTGCGCCGGCACACTGGGTGCTGAGTTGAAACACGCTGGCGTCAAGCCGGTGCTACACCACCAGCTCCACCCCGTGAACACCTTGGCCAGCCCTGCAATATCAGAGGGTCCATAGGTTTCAATCGGTTGCTGCAGCGCATCTGCTTTGAGCGAGCCGTCAGCATTGAGCTCGTACAAGCCGATGGAAAACAACTGCATCAGCTCACGCGCGAAGTTTTCATCTGGCACCCGCCCTGTGCTGACATCGGCTGGCAGGTTCTTCATGTGCGACAAATAGCAGCCCATCACCGGGTGCAAGGCCACTGACTCGATCAGGCTTCGGTAGTTGCCAAAGGCTTGCCTGCCCAGCATGTCGAGGTAATCGGCAGCGCCACGGCTGAAGGCGTTGCCACCGCAGCTGTCAGCCACCGAGACGACAAAGATCTCTGACAAAGCAAACGCGACCCGTTGGCGAAGCTGGTCAGGCCCGGCAATGGCCTGACGCCAAAAGGTGCTGGTGACTTCGCCACTGCTGGCCCTTTGCCCAGCATCCACGGCCATGATGGCCTTGTTGGCGGTGTCCCAGGCTGCGACATGCGAAACGCTCGCCATCGGCATGGCGAACTGCTCATCCAGCCATGCTTCATAGCCCACGGCCATCAGGTGCGCGACATCATCGGGCGTGGGCCCGAAGGTGGCTTGCGTCAAAAAGCGCGTGGCTTCCTGGCGGTTGGGCGCTCTCTGCAAATTCACGGCGGCCAACTGCACCAGCGGGGTATCGGCCGATGCACTCAGGTCTTGGCTGGTGGTGGTGGCGCTGCAGGATCCACAGCCCCCGCCGCAAGCGCTGAGCAGTGCAGCCAGCATGGCGGGCAACAGGGTTCGAACAATCAAGGGGCAATCAGGCATCACGGCGGACCACGGACAGCAATTTCAGCCTGCATCTTCGGCGTAAGGCAAGCCGCGCTGTAAGGCGAAAACGCACACTCCGTCGGGCTATTACGCCTGCTTACCAAGCCGCTGGGGCGTCGTCATGCCGTCATACGGGTTGCTGACAATGCCGTTCGGACCATACCGACTCGCCAGCCAACCCACGCGGACCCCCCAGCATGCAATGCGTGTTCTTTTGTCACCCGACCTTCATGCGCTCGCAGAGCATGCCGCGCTTTGCCCGCATGATCGGCGAGGCCATGCAAGCCAAGGGCCACGCGGTTCAGTATTGGGCGCCTGAATCTTGGGTGCACGGCTGGTTTGAGCGCACACGCCTGGCCAAGTGGGCCGGCTATGTCGACCAATATCTGCTGTTCCCGCTGCAAGTGATGTGGCGCATGCGCCAGCAGTCGGCTGACACCTTGTACGTGTTTTGCGATCAGGCCTTGGGGCCTTGGGTGCCGCTGGTCAAACGCCGCCCGCACATCGTGCACGCACACGACCTGCTGGCCTTGCGATCGGCCCTGGGCTTGATCCCCCAGAACCCGACCTCGCGCACGGGGCAGCTCTACCAGCGCTACATCCGTTGGGGCTTTCAACAAGCCAGCCACTTTGTGTGTGTCTCTAAGCGCACCCAGCAAGACTTGGTCGAGCATGGCCACGTTCAGCCCATCAGTTCACGCGTGGTCTACAACGGCCTGAACTACCCCTACAAGCCGGTGACGGCCGCGCAGGCCCGCGTGACCTTGGCGCGCGCTGGTTTGCCTGACAGCCCCAATGGGATGATCCTGCACGTGGGTGGGGGGCAGTGGTACAAAAACACAGCAGGTGTGATCAGGCTGTATGCCCATTACGCGCGCCAGCAGGCCCAGCCCTTGCCCTTGTGGATGGTGAGCCCGCCACCGTCGTCACCAGACGTACACGACGCCATGGCGCAGGTGCCCGAGCAAGGCCGTGTGCATTTCTTTCAAGGCATCGACAACGCGGCCTTGCAAGCGGCCTATTCGGTGGCCAAGGCCTTTGTCTTCCCCAGCTTGGCCGAAGGCTTTGGCTGGCCCATCGTCGAGGCGCAAGCCTGTGGCTGCCCGGTGCTGACCACCGACGACTCGCCCATGAACGAGATCGCGGGGCCTCACGCGCATTACCTGCCGGTGCTGCAACACGGCGACGACATCGACCGCTGGGCCCACGCGGGTGCCCAAGCCTTGACGCGCATCACCGATACCCCCGAGCTGCACGAGCCTGCGCAACGTGCACAGCGCACGGCCTGGGCAGGCCAGTTCACCACGCAGCGCGCCATTCAGGGCTATTTGGACGCGTACCAAGCGGTGTTGCAGGCGCAGCGATGAGGGGCGCTCGCGACCCCTTTCTGGACGCCGCACGTGGCGTTGCCGCGTTGATGGTGTGTGCCGGCCACTTGCGCGCAGCCACGCTGCTGGAGCTGGCCGCTCAACCTGATCAGGCCATGTGGTCAAAGGGGCTGTACCTGCTCACGGGTTTGGGGCATCAAGCCGTGATGGCTTTTTTCGTGCTCAGTGGTTACTTGGTGGGTGGCTCGGTGTGGGCCGCGCGCTCGCGCCTGCATTGGCCCACCTACCTCATCGCCCGCTTGAGCCGCTTGTGGACGGTGCTCTTGCCCTGCTTGCTGTTGACCTGGGTGGCCGACCAATGGGGGCAAAGCATGGTGCCAGCTTTGTACCAAGGCGCTTCCAGTGCCGTCTGGCACAGCGGCCCACCACCTGGCAGCTTGGACGCCTCGTGGCGCACCGCCTTGGGCAATGTGTTTTTTTTGCAGACCATCGCCGTGCCGGTGTTTGGCAGCAATGGGCCTTTGTGGAGCCTGGCCAATGAGTTTTGGTACTACATCGCCTTCCCATGTTTGCTGGCCGGGTGGTGGGGCGTTGCGGCTTGCCTGGCCTTGATGGCGTGCATGCCGGGTGCTTTGGTGTGGGGCTTTGGGGTTTGGCTCTTGGGCGTGGGTGTGCACATGTTGCACCAACCCGGTCGCGTCTGGCCCCTGTGGGCACGGGCACTGGCGGCGCTTGGTGTGGCCGGGGCGTTGGGCTTGTCCAAGTGGGGTGGCGCACACGCCTGGCCTGAGGCGCTGACAGATACCGTGTTGGGTCTGGCCTTTGCGCTGTGCCTGCTCACCTCATTGGGGCAGACATGGGGCGCGGCAGGGCGTGGTTGGGCGCAGGTGTGGACGCGGGCTTGGGCATGGCTGTCTGACATCTCGTTCTCTTTGTACCTGGTTCACTTTCCGGTGGTGATGCTGCTGGGCGCCCGCTGGTTTGAGGCTTCTCGCATGCCGTCCAAGCCCGCCAGTTGGCTGGTGTTTGCGGCATGCCTGTGTGGCCTGGTGCTGCTGGGGCGTGTGGTGTGGTGGGCCTTTGAACGGCACACGCCGTGGGTCAAAAGCCAGATGACGCAGGCGCTGGGCGCATGGGCATTGCCCGTTCGCAAAGGCGGTGTTTGACATGAGCGCCCGCGCACCGCAGCCTGCTGCTCAGCCGGGTCACTTCGCCGTGTTGGACGTGCTGCGCGCCGTGGCGGCATCGGCTGTGTTTGCGCACCACCTGTTCCAGCAAAGCGCGCCGGCCGATGGCAACGCGCAGGTCAGGGCGCTCATGGAGCACCTGGGTGCTTGGGGCGTGGCCATCTTCTTCGTGCTCAGTGGCTTTTGCATCCATTGGTCAACGCTGGCGCAGCGTGAGCGTGGTCAAGCTTTCGAGTGGCGCGACTACGCTCGGCGCCGCGCCTGGCGCATCTACCCCGCCTTCTTGTGTTGCCTGCTGCTGAGCCATTGGGCGGGGCAGGTCATGGGCTCCAACCTGATCCACCCGTCCATGTGGTCAGATGTGGCGGCCCACGCGCTGCTGTTGAGCAATGTGATGCCCGAGCAGCGCGATGCGGTCAACCAGGTCCTGTGGTCGGTGGTGCTTGAGTCTCATTTCTACATCGGCTATGGCTTGATGCCCAAGGCCTTTGCCAGCCAGCGCGCCACGGTTCGCATCACGGTCTTCGCCGCTGTGGTCGGCGTTTTGGCCTTTGTGGGCTCGGTGGTGTTGTTCCCGCAAGGGCTGGGGCGCGTGACCTTTCAGCACACGGCCTTGGCCAGTGGCTGGACTTGGTGTTTGGGCGCCTGTGTGGCCGAATGGGTGTTTGCGCATGGCCGCAAAGCGTCCGTGCTTGAGGCGGTGCAGCCAGGGTGGCTCGCTGTGTTGCGCTGGCCCGTCGTGCTGTTGGCTTTGCTGGCCTCGTTCGGCATGGCCTTGATGCCTGCCGGCATCGCCTTGCAATTGCAG
>JAVLFO010000152.1:0-1702 GCA_046052805.1 Aquabacterium sp.
GAGGGGGCAACCATCTTCCGCAATCCGTTTTAATCTTCCGCCAAACGGGCTTCACGAAAGCAACAAAAAAGCCCCAAGTGATTGATTCACTTGAGGCTTTTGCTTCGATCCTCCGGGATCGACTGCTAGATTTGGTGGCGCTTCACGGATTCGAACCGCGGACCTGTGGATTATGATTCCATCGCTCTAACCGACTGAGCTAAAGCGCCGACAAGACCGAAACTATACGATGTTTTGGGCCTCCGTTGCAAGCGCCTGCGCAAATTTTTTTGACGCAGCCCACCCCTTGAAAAACACCCCGGCGGTGCCACATCCACAGCGTGCGCCGCACGGCGCTTGTCTCTTGTCATTCGCTTGAATCACACACCACAGCCATGAGCAAAAACACCCACGCCTTCCAAGCCGAAGTCAAACAGCTGCTGCATTTGGTCACCCACGCGCTGTACTCCAACAAAGAGATCTTCTTGCGTGAGCTGATCTCCAACGCCTCTGACGCTTGCGACAAGCTCCGCTTCGAAGCCCTCGACAACAGCGCGCTGTACGAAGATGCGCCCAACCTCGAAGTGCGCATCCTGGTCGACAAAGATGCCAAGACGCTGACCATCCGCGACAACGGCATCGGCATGAGCCAGCAAGAGGCCATCGACCACTTGGGCACCATCGCCAAGAGCGGCACCAAAGACTTCATGGGCCGCCTCTCGGGCGACCAGCAACGCGACGCGCAACTGATCGGCCAGTTTGGCGTGGGCTTTTACAGCGGCTACATCGTGGCCGACCGCATCACGGTCGAGTCGCGCCGCGCGGGCCTGAGCGCTACCGAGGGTGTGCGCTGGAGCAGCGAAGGCACGGGCGACTTCGAAGTCGAAACCATCGACAAGCCCACCCGTGGCACCGACATCGTCTTGCACCTGCGCGACGAAGAAGCCGGTGAGTTCCTGTCGAACTGGAAACTGCGCAGCATCGTCGGCAAGTACTCCGACCACATCTCCCTGCCCATCCTGATGCAAAAGGAAGAGTGGGACGCTGAAAAAGGCGAGCAAGTCATCACCGATGAGTGGAGCGCCGTCAACCAAGCCTCGGCCCTGTGGACGCGCAGCAAAAGCGACATCACGCCCGAGCAATACGTCGACTTCTACAAGCAGATCAGCCACGACAGCGAAGCCCCGCTGGCCCACACGCACAACCGCGTCGAAGGCCGCAGCGAATACACCCAGCTGCTCTACGTGCCCGCCAAGGCGCCTTACGACCTGTGGAACCGCGACAAAAAGGGCGGCCTCAAGCTCTACGTCAAGCGCGTCTTCATCATGGACGACGCCGAAGCCTTGCTGCCAAGCTACCTGCGCTTCGTCAAGGGCGTGATCGACTCGGCTGACCTGCCACTCAACGTCAGCCGCGAGATCTTGCAAGAAAGCCGCGACGTCAAGGCCATCCGCGAAGGCTGCACCAAGCGTGTGCTGTCGATGCTCGAGGACCTGGCCAACAGCGAAGACCAAGCCAAGCGCGATCAATATGCCGCGTTCTGGGGTGAGTTTGGCCCTGTCCTCAAAGAAGGCATTGGCGAAGACTTTGCCAATCGCGAGCGCCTGTCCAAGCTCTTCCGCTTTGCGTCCACGCAGGCAGACAGTGGTGTCTCGCTGGCTGACTACGTGAGCCGCATGAAGGAGGGCCAAGAAGCCATCTACGTCATCACCGCCGACACCCT
>JAVLFO010000153.1:0-2476 GCA_046052805.1 Aquabacterium sp.
CGTTGCACTGGCAGAGCGTGGCGATTGGGCGCAGGCCGTGGGCAGTTTCAAGAAGGCCACGCAGGCCGCGCCACTGGACCCTCTGTACAGATTGAACCTGGCGCGTGCGCTCCTGCGCATCGATGACATCGACCAGTGCATCATTGAAGCCGAGCGTGTGGTCAAGCTCGACCCGCTCAATGCGCTGGTGCGCCAGTTCCTGGCCGAGCGCTACGCCAGCAAGGGTCGCATGGCAGACGCTATCGACTGCCTGCAAGGCCTGCCCGACGATGTGCCTGTGGGCATTGACTATCTAGAGGCGCTGGGCGGAGATCTGTTCGCTGCGCACCGTTTTGAAGAAGCCATTGCGGCCTACTTCCGGTTGCTGTCGATCAAGGTGGACCACGCCAACAGCCACTATCAATTGGGCCTGTGCTTCCACAGCCTGGGCATGAAGAAAGAAATGGTCGAGTGCCTGATGACGGCGGTGGCCTTGGAGATTGAAGGCGGCATGCTGGGCTCCAGCACTTTGCTGGCCTTTGTCAACCGAGAGCTGTGCCGCTGGGACCGCTCCGAGGCCGAGGTGCAAGACATGAACCGGCTGATCGACCAGCTGCCCGACAACGTGGGCGTGTGGTCATCGGTGTTCTCGGCCGTGACGCTGACCGACGATCCGCAGCGTCACCTCAAGGTGGCCCGTGCCTGCGCGCGGCATTTCTCTGCCTTGGTCAAGCCCTTGCCGTCTGTTGGCAAAAGGCCGATCCCTGCACGCATGCGTGTGGGCATGGTGTCAGCCGACTTCCACCAGCACGCCACGACCATCTTGATGGCCGAGTTGATTGAAAAGATGGACCGCAACCAGTTCGAGGTCTTCTTGTATTCGCATGGACCCGACGATGGCAGCGAGATGCGCGCGCGCATCAAGGCAGCGGCGGATGCCTTCGTCGAGGTGGGCCCCATGACCGACCGCGAGGCTGCACAACGCATCCGCAGCGACCGGATCGACATCCTGATCGACCTCAAGGGCCACACCGCCAAGTGCCGACTGGGCATCTTTGCGCAGCGCCCTGCGCCCATCCAGGTCAGCTACCTCGGCTTTCCTGGCACCACGGGTGCCGATTACATCGACTACTTCATCGGTGACCCCATCGTCAGCCCCTTGAGTGAGTCCGCCTATTACAGCGAGAAGCTGGCCCTCATGCCGGTGTGCTATCAGCCCAACGACCGCCAGCGTGCCTTGCCTGCACCCACCACGCGCGAGCAACACGGTTTGCCCGCCGACGCCTTGGTGCTGTGCGGCTTCAACCAGCCCTTCAAACTCTCGCCTGAGGTCTTCGATGTGTGGTGCGACCTGCTGCACCGCTTGCCCAAGGCCGTGTTGTGGCTGCTGAAATGGAACGACGACAGCGTGGCGCCTTTGCGCATGGAGGCTCATCGCCGTGGCATTGACCCTGATCGATTGGTGTTTGCGCCGGCGGTCAAGAGCGCCCAGCACCTCAGCCGCTTTGCCCTGGCCGACATCTACCTCGACAGCTGGCCGTGCAATGGCCACACCACGGTGTCTGACGCCTTGTGGGCTGGCGTGCCTGTGGTGACTTACCAAGGCCGCAGCTTCCCGTCACGCGTGGCCAGCAGCTTGTTGAGCGCCGTGGGCTTGCCCGAATTGGTCACGCACGACCTCACCGCATACACCGATCTGGTCTTGGCCTTGGCGCAAGACCCTGAGCGCCGCGCAGCCGTGAGCGCCCACTTGCAGCAGGCACGCACACAAGCGCCCTTGTTTGACAGTGACCGTTACGCCAGCGATTTCGCTCGCTTGTTGTGCCGCATGCGCGAGCGTGCGGAGGCTGGCTTGCGTCCAGATCACTTGGCTTGAGTGTTTGCAAACACCATGGGATGGGCTTGAGATGAACACCTTGAACGTCGCTGTGATCCTGGCCGCTGGTGCAGGTGAGCGCAGTGGGTTTGATCAGCCCAAGCAGATGATGAAGCTGGCCGGACGGCCCCTGGTGGAGCACACCATCACGGTGTTCCAAAACAGCCTGGACATCGATGAAATCCTCATCGTGACCAACCAGCTGTGCATTGGGCGCATCGAGGACATGGTCGCTGCGCAGCGCTTCAGCAAGGTCAAAGCCATCTTGCACGGTGGCAAAGAGCGCTTTGAGTCTTCGCTCAGCGCGATTGCCGCTTATGAGGAGCGCGCGCAGACCGAGCGTGTGCGCCTGATCTTCCATGACGCGGTTCGCCCTTTGGTGGACGAGCGCATCATCCACGACGTCGTGCAGGCGCTGGACCACTTCAATGCCGTGGACGTGGTCGTGCCCACGACCGACACGATCATCTCGGCCGATCCGGTTTCGAACACGATCGCGTCGATCCCGGACCGGCGACTCTTGCGCAACGGGCAGACGCCCCAAGGCTTTGCGCTTGAAACCATCCGGCAGGCCTATGCCCTGGCCACGCGCGACCCTGACTTTCGCACGACCGACGACTG
>JAVLFO010000154.1:0-5758 GCA_046052805.1 Aquabacterium sp.
TTGCCGACCCACACCGGCACCTGCGCGCCGGTCAGCGGGTGGGTGACGAAGAGGCCCGTGGGCACGCCCTTCTTCTCCTGCGTGGCCAGCTCGGCTTCGGTCGTGCCGCCGGCCTTGCATTCCTCGATGAAGGCGGCGACGGTGGCGTCCGTGGCGGCCGCGTGCGTGGCGAGCGGATGCTCGGGCGCCACGGCGCAGAAGGTCACGCCCATGATGGTGTCGGCGCGGGTGGTGAAGACCCACAGCTGGCCGTTGTTGATCAGGCTGCCATCTGCGCCGGCAATAGCGTGTGAAAACGCAAAGCGCACACCTTCCGATTTGCCGATCCAGTTCTCCTGCATCAGGCGCACGCGCTCGGGCCAGCCACTCAGGTAGTTGGGGTCTTCGGGGTTGCTGACGGCGCTCAGCAACTCGTCGGCGTACTTCGTGATGTTCAGGTAGTAGCCAGGGATCTCGCGCTTTTCCACCGGCGCGCCCGAGCGCCAGCCCTTGCCGTCGATCACCTGCTCATTGGCCAGCACGGTCTGGTCGACCGGGTCCCAGTTCACGGTTTGCGTGCGACGCTCGCAGATGCCCGCTTCCAGCATCTTCAAAAACAGCCACTGGTTCCACTTGTAGTAGGTGGGCTGGCAGGTGGCGATCTCGCGTGACCAGTCAACGGCCAGGCCCATCGCCTTCATCTGCTTCTTCATGTAAGCGATGTTGTCGTAGGTCCAGGCGGCGGGTGGCACCTTGTTTTTCAGCGCGGCGTTTTCGGCGGGCAGGCCAAAGGCGTCCCAGCCCATGGGCATCAGCACGTTGTGACCGTTCATGCGCAGGTAGCGCGTGAGCATGTCGTTGATCGTGTAGTTGCGCACGTGGCCCATGTGCAGCTTGCCCGAGGGGTAGGGCAGCATCGAGCAGGCGTAGAAGGTCTTTTTGGACGTGTCTTCGGTGACGCGGTAGGCGTCGTGACCGTTCCAGTGTGGCTGTGACCAATGTGTTTGGGCGCGCGCTTCAACGGCGCTGGGGTCGTAGGTCTGGTTATCGGTAGGAGCGCTCATGGGGTCACCGCAAAGACAAGAGCAGGCTGAGCGCCCAAGTGGGTGTCAGCCTGTGAAAGGGGAATCTGGCGATTATAGGAAGCGGTGGTGGCTCACGCGTGGCGTGGCATGGGCGAGGCTTTGGCCTGACCCTCGATTTCCTGGATGAAGCTCTGGGCGGCTTGCGCAAACAGCTCGGGCTGTTTGATGGTGACCCAGTGGCCAGCCTTGATTTCGCGGCGCGTTAACTGCGGCACCCAGCGCGCCAGCTTGGCGGACAGGGCCGGGCTGACAAAGTGGTCCTGCGTGGCCACCAAGACCTGCACAGGCGCATGGGCCACCCGTTGGCGTGGCCGGAAAATGCATGAGATGAAGTTGGCGCGGTAGAGGTTGACGCCCAGCGCCCCGTCCTCGGTTTGTGTGGCGCGGGGCGCGATGTGGGTGCCTTCGAGCAGGCGCATCAGGCGCGGCCACTGTGGGCCCATGACATGGCGCCACAGCAGCTCAGGCACCACGGGCAGGTGGAACAGGTACACATACCAAGACTTCAACAGCTGCACGGCCATCTGGCCCAGCCCGGACAGGCTGGGGTGGCGCAGCTGGTCGCGCATCCAATGCCCCACATGGTCCAGGCAAGGGCCCGACACCGAGGTGTATGAGGCGATGCGGCCCTTGAGCGCCGGCTCGGTCACGAACTCCCAGCTTTGCACCGAGCCCCAGTCGTGGGCCACCAGGTGCACAGGTCGATCGGGGCTGACGGCCCGGATCACCGCTGTGAAGTCTTGCGTGAGCTTGGCCAGGGTGTAGTCGGCCACGCGCTTGGGTTTGTGCGAGGCGCCGGCCCCGCGCACGTCGTAGGCCACGACCTGGTATTGGCGTGACAAGAGCAGCGCGACCGGGTCCCACATGTGGCGGTTGTCGGGGTAGCCATGCACGAGCACGATCACGGGCCGACCGGCGGCGCCCCAGCGTTGCACGGCCAATTGGCCATCGGGGCCTTGGACAAAGAAGTGCTCGGTGGGGATGGGGCTCATGGCTTGGGTGTGTACGGCTCAGAAGTGCCAGATGGTACCGAAGGCGGTATGCAAGGCGCACCGAAGGCATGGTCAAACACCCAGTTGAACACGAAGGTGTAGACCAGGAACAGCAGGATCAAGCCCAGGTCGGCCACCACGGCCGCCAGCCAACCCAGGCTCAGGTACCACGCCATCAAGGGCACGGTGAGCACGGCCAGGCCGGCCTCGAAGGCCAGCGCGTGCGCGGCGCGGCGTCGCCAGGTGCGGGTGCGGTCAAGCTGGCGCGCCTCCCAGGTCTCAAAGAGCGCATTGAAGGCGATGTTCCAGCACCAGGCGATCACCGAGGTGGCCACGGCCAAACCCAGCGCCTGCTGGGGCTCTGCGGTCGACACCCACTGGGCCAGGGCCGCGAGCATGGCGATGGCGATCAACTCGTACAGGGTGGCGTGCAGCACCTTGCGGCGCGCGCCTTGGATCGATGCCATGGCGTGATCAGGGGGCGCTGGCCTGGCGCACGGCGCGCTCCCACTGGGCCATCAGCTCGCCGGCGCGTTCGCGCGAGAGCGTGGGATAGAAGGTGCGCTCGGCACGCCACAGCCGGGCGATGGTGGCGGTGTCGGGGTAGATGCCTGTCGACAGACCAGCCAGGTAGGCCGCGCCCAAGGCGGTGGTTTCGACCACCTCGGGCCGCACCACGGGGATGCCCAGCAGGTCGGCCTGGAACTGCATCAACAGGTTGTTGACGCAGGCGCCGCCGTCCACCCGCAACTCGCTGACCGGCCGGCCACCTGCGGCCACCGCGTCACGGCTCATGGCTTGCAGCAGCGCGGCACTTTGAAACGCGATGGATTCGAGCGCCGCACGCGCGATGTGAGCGACGGTGCTGCCCCGCGTGAGGCCCACGATGGCGCCGCGCGCCTCGCTGTCCCAATAGGGCGCGCCCAGGCCCGTGAAGGCGGGCACGAAGACCACGCCGCCCGCGTCGGGCACGCTCTCGGCCAGCGATTGCACCTCGCTGGCGGCGCGGATGGCGTGCAGCCCATCGCGCAACCACTGCACAACCGCACCGCCGATGAACACGCTGCCTTCGAGCGCGTAGCCATGCTGACCGGGCAGCTGGGCTGCGGCTGTGCTCAACAAACCGTTGGCCGATTGGCGCACCTCTTGGCCTGTGTGCATCAGCATGAAGCAGCCAGTGCCATAGGTGTTCTTGGCCAATCCGGCTTCAAAGCCCGCTTGCCCGAACAGGGCGGCTTGCTGGTCGCCGGCCATGCCGCCAATGGGCAGCTCAAGCAGGCGCGGCAAGCCGGTGGCGTCGCCCCACACGCTGGGTGCTGCTTGACCGAACAGGTGGCTCGAGGGGTGGACCTCGGGCAGCACCGAGCGGGGGATGTCCATCAGCGCGAGCAGCTCGTCGTCCCACTGCTGGGTGTGGATGTTGAAGAGCATGGTGCGCGAGGCGTTGCTCACGTCGGTGGCGTGGACACGGCCTTGCGTGAGGTTCCACAGCAGCCAGCTGTCGACGGTGCCAAACGCGAGCTCGCCCTTGTTGGCAGCCTCGCGGGCGCCATCCACATGGTCCAGCAGCCATTGCAACTTGCTGCCTGAAAAATACGGGTCGATGACCAGACCGGTTTTGGCGCGGATGGTCTCGCTCAGGCCTTGCTCGCGCCAGCGCGCGCACTGCGCTTCGGTGCGGCGGTCTTGCCAGACGATGGCGCGGGCCACGCTCTGGCCCGTGTCGCGGCGCCACAGCACGGTGGTCTCGCGTTGGTTGGTGATGCCCACGCTGCGCAATTCGCGCAGGTCGCGTCCTTGGTGATGCAGTTGCGCCAAGACCGCGTGGGCCGTGTCGCGCTGTGAGGTCCACAGCTCCAGCGGGTCGTGCTCGACCCAGCCGGGTTGTGGGTAGTGCTGACGGATCTCAAGTTGGGCGCTGGCCAGCATGCGGCCGTGTTCGTCGAACACCACGCTGCGCGAGCTGGAGGTGCCCTGGTCGAGCGACAAGATCATGGCCATGGGTGCTCAAGGGGCGATGGTCAGGGCCACGCCCCACTCGTGCAGGTTTTTGGGGAAGGGCGGTGGCGGCAAGGCCTCGGTGTAGAGGCGCTGCACGCCTTTGAGGTGCCCCAGTTGGGCCAAAGCGCCTTGGTTGAATTTGCTGGCGTCGGCCACCACCCAGGTCTCTTTGGCCTGTTCTTGCAGCGCTTGCAAAACGGGCAGCTCGCGCAGATCGCGGTCGCGCAGAGAGCCGTCGTTGTCCAGACCCAAGGTGCTGATGATGCTGACGTCGACCTTGAACTGCTTGAGGAAGGCCACGGTGCTGTCGCCCTCCAAAGCGCTGTCGCGGGCGCGCAGCATGCCGCCGGCCACATGCACCTTGCAGTCGGTGTGTTCGCTCAAAAGGCCGGCCACGTGCAGGTTGTGGGTGATGACGCACAGGCCTTGTTTTTTCAACAGCTCGCGCGCCACGGCCTCGACGGTGGTGCCAATGCCCAGCATCAAGGTGCTGCCATCGGGGATGGCTGCTGCCACCGAGCGCGCGATGCGGGCTTTGGCATCGGCGCGCAGGGCTTGTCGCTCTTTCCAGGCACCCGACAGCGGGGCCTCGCGCGGCAGGCTCACGCCACCATGAAAGCGCAGCAACAAGCCCGCATCGGCCAGGCGCTGCACGTCGCGGCGCACCGTTTGCATCGTCACGTTCAGGCGCAAGGCCAGCCGCTCGACCGACACGGCACCGCGCGCACGGACCTCCTCCAGCAGGGCCTGCTGGCGGGGGTTGGGGCTCCAAGGGCTGTCTGGGCTCATGTGCGGGTTAATCCTTGCGCGTTTTTGAGTTTTTCGAGGTTCAGGCAAGCCTATACGAAAAAAAACAAACACGAAAGAATACAAACGCGCTTGTTTGATACGCTCACATGGCTTAAAAAGCATGTGAACCATTCGCACAAAGATTCACCCAGGAGAGCCCCACTTTGCCTTTCGAGCGCCCCTCTCAATTCCCTCACGAGCCCCCAAGCGAGGTGGACCACCATTGCGATGTGCTGGTGGTGGGGGGCGGCATCAATGGCGTGGGCATCGCCCGCGACCTGGCGGGGCGCGGCTGGCGCGTGGTGCTGTGCGAGCAAGATGACCTGGCCAGCCACACCTCGTCGGCCTCGACCAAGCTGATCCACGGTGGCCTGCGCTACCTTGAATACCGCGAGTTCGGCTTGGTGCGCAAGGCCTTGCAAGAGCGCGAAGTGCTGCTGCGATCGGCGCCGCACATCATGTGGCCCCTGCGCTTTGTGTTGCCACACGATGCCAGCATGCGCCCGGCCTGGATGATCCGCCTGGGCTTGTGGCTGTATGACCACCTGGCCCCGCGCGAGTTTTTGCCAGGCTCCGCCTCGGTGTCCTTGGGCAAGGGCCCCTTGGGCGAGCCGCTCAAGTCCAGCTGGACCAAAGGCTTTGTGTACTCAGACGGTTGGGTGGACGATGCCCGGCTCGTGGCCCTGTGTGCCTTGGACGCGGCCGAGCAAGGCGCCCACATCCTCACACGCACACGCTGCGAGCAGGTCGAGCCCTTTGGCGGCGGCTGGCGCGCGGTGCTGGCGCGGCGTGATGCCTTGAGCGGCGCCGAGACCAAGCGGGTCACGGTGCAAGCGCGCGCCGTGGTCAATGCCGCGGGCCCGTGGGCCGAGCACCTGTTGCGCCAGGTCATGCACGTGCCAGCGAGTGCGG
>JAVLFO010000155.1:0-5059 GCA_046052805.1 Aquabacterium sp.
CACGCGCCAGTTCGGTCATCTTCTCGATCACGAACTGGGGCTTGATCACGTCGTCAGAAGTTTTGTACTTCAAGCAGTCGCGCTTCTTCCACTCGTTGACCTGGTTCCACCACGAGGCCAGGGCATTGGCGTCAGGCTTGATCTGCGACTCTTTGATCTGCGCGATCATTTCTTGCAGCACGTCCTTGACGTCGCCCACGATCGGGATATCGACTTTGACGCGCTTGGAGATCGACGAGGGGTCGATGTCGATGTGCACGATCTTGCGCTCGACCTGAGCAAA
This sequence comes from Aquabacterium sp., assembly GCA_046052805.1. Classification (GTDB taxonomy): domain Bacteria; phylum Pseudomonadota; class Gammaproteobacteria; order Burkholderiales; family Burkholderiaceae_C; genus Aquabacterium. Next base: position 284 of record JAVLFO010000155.1, read on the forward strand.
GTGCTTGGGGTTGCCGATCACACGGTCGTCGAAGCGGGCGCCCACGGCGATCACCACGTCGGCGTTCTGCATGGTCATGTTGGCTTCATAGGTGCCATGCATGCCCAACATGCCCAGGAAGGTCTTGTCAGACGCCGGAATGGCACCCAAGCCCATCAGGGTGCTGGTGCTGGGGTAGCCCAGCATGTTGACCAGTTCGCGCAATTCAGCCGAAGCCTCACCCAGGATCACACCGCCGCCGGTGTAAATGTAGGGGCGCTTGGCGCTCAACAGCAGTTGAACGGCCTTGCGGATCTGGCCGCCATGGCCCTTGCGCACGGGGTTGTACGAGCGCATTTCCACCGTGTCAGGGTAGTGGAAAGCCGTGGTTTTGAGAGACACGTCCTTGGGCACGTCCACCACCACAGGGCCAGGGCGCCCCGTGCGTGCGATGTGGAAGGCCTTCTTCATCGTGACGGCCAAGTCGGCCACGTCCTTGACGAGGAAGTTGTGCTTGACGATCGGGCGGGTGATGCCGACGGTGTCGCACTCTTGGAAAGCATCCAGACCGATCGCGGGCGTGGGCACCTGGCCGGTGATGATCACCATGGGGATCGAGTCCATGTAGGCGGTCGCGATGCCAGTGATCGCGTTGGTCACGCCAGGACCAGAGGTGACGAGCGCCACGCCGACGTCGCCGGAGGCGCGTGCGTAGCCGTCAGCGGCGTGCACAGCGGCCTGTTCGTGGCGAACCAGCACGTGCTCAATGGTGTCTTGTTTGTACAGTGCGTCGTAGATATAGAGCACTGCGCCGCCGGGGTAACCCCACATGTGCTTGACGCCTTCGGCTTGCAAGCAGCGGACCAGAATGTCGGACCCGTTGAGGATCTCGCCTTGGGATGCGTCAGCAGATGCCGCGCGCTTGGTGTCTTGAGGAGACATGTCCATGATGAATTGGAACCTTTCCGAATTTCTCTAACGAAAAACGATCGGTGCCCCTCTACACAGCCGCTGCAACGGGTGCAACGACAGCAGCACTGCGACAACGGATTGCCAGCGTGCTCGCCCTCGTGAGGCGGATTTGGAGCCTGCGCGGTCTGCCACTGACGCCGGTTGGCAACTCAGATTCAGACCAGATCGGGATGGCGCAAAGACCAACATTATCGCATCCTTGGCGCGCAATTCAAGCAAACCCGCCTGCCCAAACCGGCATCGGCGTGGCTCGATGCCATAATCCGCCCGCGAAATCGCCGTTTCTGAGCCCTCACCGGCCGTGAACCCCTTGTCCAACCCCTCGTCAGAAAAAGAGCTCAACGAGTTCCTCAAAAGCGTTGAGCGCCGCGCCTTCAAAAGGGCCGTGTACGCCGTGCGCGATGAGGATGCCGCGCTGGACATCGTGCAAGACGCCATGATCCGGCTGACGCAGAGCTACGCCGACCGGCCAGCCAACGAGTGGCCCATGCTTTTCCAGCGGATCGTCTCGAACGCAACGCTCGACTGGTTCCGCCGCCAGAAGGTGCGCAACGCGGTGTTCATGAACATCGGCGACCTGGAAGCCTCGGTGGGCGACGACGACAACGACTTTGACCTGCTCGAATCGCTGCGGACCGAGCAATCGGGCACGGAAGGTGCTGATGACACGGCCAGCCGCATGGAACTGCTGCTGCAAATCGAAGACGAAATCAAGAAGCTGCCGACACGTCAACGGGAAGCCTTCCTGCTGCGTTACTGGGAGGAGTTGGACGTCGCAGAAACCGCAGCCGCCATGGGTTGCTCAGAGGGCAGTGTGAAAACGCATTGCTCGCGCGCCGTCCAGTCTTTGGCCAAAGCCCTTCAATCACGCGGGATCACATTGTGAAAAACCGTTCCACCCCACCGCTGAACGCGGCGCAACGCGAGGCCCTGGAGGCCCGCTTCGCCCTGCGTTTGAGCGCGCGCCTGAGCGAGGGCGCGCAAGCCGTTCCCCACGACATCAGCGAGCGCTTGCGCGTGGCGCGTGAACAGGCGATCCGAGCCGCGCGCGACTCACGCGTCAAGGTTGCAGCCGCGAGCCCAGTGGTCGCACCAGTGAGCTTGGGTGTGAGCGTGGCAGGCATCAACCAAGTCAGCGCCGGCATGCTCGGCGGCTGGCAAGAAAGTGCCCAAGCAAGGCTGCAGGGCCACGGTCGCCGCCTGGACGATGGCCCGACGTCGTGGTTGTGGCGCATTGCATCGGCTCTGCCCATGATCACCTTGGTGGTGGGCCTGTGGGGCATCCACGCGTACTACCAACACGAGCAGGTCGAAGCAGCCGCCGAGGTCGACACGGCCCTGCTGGCTGACGATCTGCCGCCAGCAGCCTATGCCGATCCGGGCTTTCAAGAATTCTTGCGCTCAGGCCCCCTCGAACCCATGGAAGCCAGCCACACGGATGCTGTTGCGCCCTGACGCCTTTGGCCTTTTGCCCATGCTGCAACCACGACGCTCACCCCAAAACACATGGCTCGCCATCGTGCTGTTGGTGGCCTGCGTGGGCGCAAGTTGGGCAGCGGGGGCTCGGCACGCCGGGGTGCCACCTGCATCGGCGGCCACCCCGGCCTCCAGTCAGGAATGGAAAGACCTGACGCCTCGCCAGCAATCGGCATTGCGCCCGCTGGCTCCGCACTGGAACAGCCTGGACGACGCTGGCCGGGACAAGTGGGTGACCGTGGCAGACCGCTACTGGAACCTGCCCGCCACCGAGCAACAGCTCGTGCAAGCCCGCATGACCCAATGGGCCAAACTGCCCGCCAGCGAGCGCGGTGAAGCCCGCTTGCGCTTTCAACAGACCCGAGAGCTGTCAGCCGCTGAACGCCAACAAAAATGGGCGGCTTACCAAGCCTTGTCGGACGAGCAAAAGCGTGGGCTGGCTCGCGCTGCTCAACGCCAAGCCAAACCCGTGATCCTGCCGGACAACGTGGCAGGCCCGCGCGAGGCTCAGCAGGCGTTTGCCAGCAAGCGAGCCAACGCTGCATTTAGCATGTCGCGCAAGTCCAATGTGGTGCCCAACACCACAGGTGGTGCAGGGCCAACCCCGGTTGCGGTCGCCCCGACGCTGGTCAAAGCCGGCACCGGCGCCACCACCAGCTTGGTGAACCAGCGCCCCACCCCGCCAAGCTACCAACAATCCGGCTTGCCCAAGATCACAGCCACCAAAGGCTTTGTGGACCCGGTTACCTTGTTGCCCAAAAAAGGCGCGCAAGGTGCCGCCATGGCCTCACTGCCTGGGGCCGCATCGGCCACTGACACCAAGAGCCGCTGAAACAGCGGCATCGGCCAAACGCCGGTGCTGGTGTATTGTTCGCGCCTTGTCTGGCTCTCACGCGCTCCATGTCGAACCTCCCCCAACCGACTGCTGTTGCGCTCACCTCAGCGCAGTGCACTGAGCGCGCTCAACAAAACGCTCCGGCCCTTCGCCGGCGCATGGCGGCATTCGTCTATGAAGGCGTGCTGCTGTTTGGCCTGTTCATGGCCGTGGGCTTTGCCTACTCGGTCACCGTGCAGCAAAAGCATGGCCTGCAAGGCCGCCAAGGGATGATGGCCGTTCAGTTTTTGGCCTTGGCGCTTTACTTCATCTGGTTTTGGACACACGGCGGACAAACGCTGGCCATGAAAACTTGGCACCTGCGACTTGTTTCCAAGTCGGGTGGCGCCATCTCTTTGAAAACAGCCTTGTTGCGCTTCATGGCATCGTGGCTCTGGTTCATGCCCGCGTGGCTTGGCGCTTGGTTGGCGGGCTGGCATCAGTCCAAGCTGCTGTATGGCGCCATGTTCGTATGGGCGGGCATGTATGCAGCCCTGACGTGGCTGCTGCCCAAACGGCAACTGCTGCACGATGTGATGTGCGGCACCTGTGTGATTGACAACCGCGGCTGACACCGCTGGAGTGAGCATGACTTTGTCTTTGTGTGTGTACTGCGGTTCACGCGATGGTCTGGATCCCGCCCATCTGGCCGCAGCACGCGAGGTGGGCCGCCAAATCGGCGCGCGTGGCTGGAGGCTGGTTTATGGCGGCGGCAGCACGGGCCTGATGGGCGAGGTGGCCAACGCGGCCTTGGCCGCTGGCGCCGACGTGATCGGCGTGATCCCGCATCGCTTGATCGAAAAAGAGCTGGGGCATGGCGGCGTCACCGAGCTTCAGGTCGTGGACAGCATGCACGAGCGCAAGCACAAAATGGCCATGCAGTCAGACGCGTTCATCGCCCTGCCCGGCGGCATCGGCACCATGGAAGAGATCTTCGAGGTGTGGACCTGGCGCCAGCTGGGTTACCACCGCAAGGCCTTGGGCTTGCTCAATGTGGCGGGCTACTACGACCCCTTGCTGACCTTCATTGACCGCAGCCGCGACAGTGGCTTCCTGTGGCCCGATGTGCAAGCGTTGCTGCAAGTGGACACCGACATCACAGCACTGCTGGATGCACTGGAAGACGAGCACGCCAGGCTCAAAGCCCAAGCCCCGGCCGACCTGGCCGAGCCAGGGCCCGGTGGAGTGGCCACCGAGATCTGAATCACAAAGCAAAAAAGCCGCTGTTGTCAGCGGCTTTTTTCATGGGTGCGCTAGGCGCAGCTGGCTCAGCGCATATCGATCAGACAGCAGCTTCGTCGGTTTCACCGGTGCGGATGCGCACGACCTGCTCGACGGCCGTCACGAAGATCTTGCCGTCGCCGATCTTGCCGGTCTTAGCGGCCTTGACGATGGCTTCGATGCAGCGATCAACGTCGCCGCCCTTGACCACGACTTCGATCTTGACCTTGGGCAGGAAGTCGACCACGTACTCA
>JAVLFO010000156.1:0-1532 GCA_046052805.1 Aquabacterium sp.
ACGGCCAGGTCGGCCAGCTTGTTGGCATAGCCCAGCACCTCGGTGCCAGGCAGCGGCGACTTGAGCACGTCCAGCGCCGTCTGCCAGTGCGCCACAGACGCCGCCGCAGCGAAGTCCGGCACACCCTTGACGGTGAACTCGTCGTTGTACGACGCCACAGCCGTGGTCTGCAGCTTGTCAGCCGCCGCGCGCGACTGCGCCTGGGTCGATGCCGCAACCGCCGGGAAGGGCTGCTCGCCCGACTCCACGAAGGGAATGTCGAACGAGGCCACGCCGTGCGAGCGCGAGTCATATGACACGCGGAAGTCGCCGATGATCTCGACTTGCAGCGAGCCCAGCCACGGGTGCACCAGCGTGCCCACACCGCCGCGCTCCAGCGCCGTGATCAGCGCAGACGCCCGCTGGATGTAGTCGGCGCCGACGACGAAGGCGCGCAAGGTGAAGCGCCGCGTGGCGCGCCCCAGGTCTTCCGGCTGGGCCTTGTCGCGCTGCGGGTACTCGTGCACCACGCCGCGCCGCCCGCCCTGGAAGTCGCCCGTCTCGACCTCGAAGGCCACGCCACGGAACGACGCAGGCTGCAACAGCTTTTGCAGATCAGATGCCACGATTCGCCCTCATCAGTACGTACCCGAGCCCAGCGCACCCAGCGATCGGTAGCCGACATCAGGATTGATGGCAACCCCGCCCTGTGCAGGCGTCTGCACGACGCGCATGCCCGGCGGAGCATCCTCGAACTTGACGCGGATCTCACCACCCACCTGCGTCATGCCGCTGCCCAGATTCAGCGAGGGGCGCCCTGCAAACGGGTCACCCCAGCCTCCCGTGGCGCCGCCGGTGTTTGCGGTGCTGGTGGTGGGGCTGCGCTCGATGCCCAGGAAGTCGCGCGCTGCATCGGCAGCGATGCGCACGCCCTCGGTGAATTTGGCCCACTTGTCGCCCACAGCCTTGAAGAAGTCCGAGAACCAGGCTTTGACCTTGTCCCAGTTTTCAATGACCAACACCGCCCCAAGCGCCAGCGCTGCAATGGCGGCCACCCAGGGGTTGGCCAGCATCGCGCGCGACACGAACAAGATGGCCTTGAGCAAGGGCCCACCCAGGAAGATGGCTGCACGGTAGGCCGCGCCGGCCAGCGACACCAGCGAGGCGATCGCGTTGAGGTTCATGAACACGACCAGGCCAATCAGCGCATTGCGCGTGCCGCCCACCATGTCCACCAGGTACTTCAAGCCCGCGCCGAAGTCGCGCACGCCCTGCACCAGGCCCGCCCAGTCGAAGCTGCGCAGGCTGGCCACCAGGTCACGCACAAAGCCCTTGACCTCGGCTGCCACCAGTTTCTTGTTGGCTGCGGCCCACATGATCAAGTCATCGACCACAGGCGTCAGCACTGGCACCAGCTCTTTGGCGATGGTGTTTTGAAAGCCCTTGGTGACGACACCCAGGTCCTTCATCAGGTCGCCCCACTCTTTGGCGCCCTTGGCATCATCGGGCGACATGACGCCCTTGAGCTTCGCGAACCGCGCCGTGAGCGCGTC
>JAVLFO010000157.1:0-9522 GCA_046052805.1 Aquabacterium sp.
GTTGGCCTTGCAGGCTGGGTAGTCGCCGTCGACCATCTCCATCATGATCTTGCGCAGGGCGCCGTCTTTGTCGCGCGCCAGCAGCGGGTCCCAATACGAGCCCCACAGCAGCTTGATCACGTTCCAGCCGGCGCCGCGGAACTCGCCTTCGAGCTCTTGCACGATCTTGCCGTTGCCGCGCACCGGGCCGTCCAGGCGCTGCAGGTTGCAGTTCACCACGAAGACGAGGTTGTCGAGCTTTTCACGGGCGGCCAAGCCGATGGCGCCCAGCGATTCGGGCTCGTCCATCTCGCCGTCGCCGCAGAACACCCAGATCTTGCGCTTGGACGTATCTGCAATGCCACGGGCGTGCAGGTACTTCAGGAAGCGCGCCTGGTAGATCGCCATGATCGGGCCCAAGCCCATCGAGACGGTCGGGAACTGCCAGAACTCGGGCATCAGCTTGGGATGCGGGTAGCTCGACAGGCCCTTGCCGCCCACTTCCTGACGGAAGTTGAGCATTTGGTCTTCAGAAATGCGGCCTTCCATGAAGGCGCGTGCGTAGATGCCGGGTGACGAGTGGCCCTGGATGTAGAGCAAGTCGCCGCCATGGCCTTCGTGGTCGCCGTGCCAGAAGTGGTTGAAGCCGATGCCCAGCATCGTCGCCAGCGAGGCAAACGAGCTGATGTGACCGCCCAGGTCGCCGCCGTCAGCGGGGTTGTGGCGGTTGGCCTTGACGACCATGGCCATCGCGTTCCAGCGCATGAAGGTGCGCAGGCGTTCTTCGATTTCAAGGTTGCCGGGGCAATGGGCTTCGTCTTCGACCGCGATCGTGTTCACGTAGGCGGTGGTGGCTGAAAACGGCATGTCGATGCCCGATTGGCGGGCGTGGTCGAGCAAGGTTTCCAGCAGGTCGTGCGCGCGGCCGCGACCCTCTGTTTCGATGACGCCGGACAAGGCGTCCAGCCATTCGCGGGTTTCCTGGGGATCCAAGTCCATGTTGGCGGACAGTTGTGGACCTTGAGCAGACATGGGTTCAGTCTCCTGTTGATGACGGTTTTATGCCCCAGTATGGGCACCAACCTGGGTTTACTGGCCGTGGATAAACGGCCGAAACCAAGACACTACAAAGCGTTCACGCGACGTTAATACATCGTTAAACAAACAGAATATACGCCGGAATTGGTGTCTTCAGAATGTGGGAGTCCGCACCGATAATCCCCGGATGGTATTTCCCGCTCCGTCGACCCCGACCGCTCCCGCAGCACACGCTGCGCCCGGCCAAACCAACCGCCTGTTTTGGCGCTGGTGGCGCAAGCAATCGCCCAGTCAGCAAGACCGCTACGCGACACTGGGGCCACTGGTCTCGGTGTTGTTGTTTTTGGCCGCCATCATTGCGGCGTTTTGGTACCTGCGCAACGAAGAAATCGAGCGAGAGCAGGAGTCGGTCAAGCGCGACACCGAGGTCGTTCAGCAGCAAATACGCCTGCGTTTGATCGAAAACCAGGAGCAGTTGCTGAGGCTGGCGCGCGACATCAGCCTGCGCTCGGTCAACTCAGACCAATTCATGCGCCAGGCCGGCGATTTCGTGAGGGCCAGGCCTGAGGTCATCAGCGTCTCGTGGGTTCAGGCCGACGAGCACGTCAAAGCCGCGCGCACAACGCTCAGCTTGCCACTCGACCCCTCGCAGGCGATCAACCTCGACCCAGAGGCCAACCTGGCCGATGCCTACGACCCGCTGCACGAGTTCAAGGAGCCCCAGAGCGCCTTCAAGTTGGCCCGCGAGCGCAACCAGCCTGTCTATTCGCAGCCCTATGCCAACGCGCAGGCCGCACGTGTCATCCAGGTGCATATCCCTTTGATCGACCGCACGGGCTTCGTTGGCACCTTGGTCACCGAATACTCGCTTGAGTCGTTGATGCGCTACCTGGTGCCTCGCGAGGTGGCCAGCCGCCACGCCATGAGCCTGGTCCAGGTCAACGGCGATGTCCTGACCAGCACCGTGGGCGGCATCAACGAAACCTCGGCCAAGCCCACGTTTGTGCATGACGTGGTGGTCACGCCCGTGGGCAATGGCCTGATCCTGCGAGGCATGGGGTTCCGCACCTCGGCCAACCTGATCGGCAACACGCTGTTTTGGATGGTGGTGGCGCTGTCGGCCTTGACGGTCTGGACCCTGATGGGCACCTTGCGCCACATGCGCCGGCGCTCGCAGATCCAGAAAACGCTGGTGCAAGAGACCAACTTCCGCCGCGCCATGGAGAACTCCATGCTCACCGGCATGCGCACCATCGACCTGGAAGGGCGCATCACCTACGTGAACCCCGCGTTTTGTGCCATGACCGGCTTTTCAGAAGACGAGCTGATGGGTTGTGTGCCACCCTACCCTTATTGGCCCAAAGACCGGCTGGATGAGTTCAACCGCATGTTCCAGCAAGAACTGCTGGGACGCAGTCCCATGGGCGGCATCGAGGTCGTCATGCAGCGCCGCGACGGCAGCCAGTTTGACGCGCGCATGTACGTCTCGCCGCTGATCGACGCCCAGGGCGACCAGACCGGCTGGATGACCTCGGTCACCAACATCACCGAAGCCAAGCGCGTGCGCGACCAGCTCACCGCCGCGCACGAGCGCTTCACCACCGTGCTGGAAGGCTTGGACGCGGCCGTCTCAGTGGTCTCGGTCCAGCGTGGCGAGTTGTTGTTTGCCAACCGCACCTACCGCTTGTGGTTCAGCGCCAACCCCGAGGCGCACGCGCAACTCACAGGCGGTGAGGTGCCGCCTGAAGATGTGATCGACGCCGACGAGGCCGTGGACGACTTTGGTGGCCTGCCAACGCAAGCCCTGACCAATGCTGGCAGCGACACCCATGAGGTCTTTTTAGACAGCGTTCAGAAATGGTTCGACGTGCGGGCCCGCTACGTGCAATGGACCGACGGGCATCTGGCTCAGATGCTCATTGCCACCGACATCACCGCGCGCAAGCACTCTGAAGAGGCCTCGGCACGCCAAACCGAAAAGGCCCAGTTCACCAGCCGGCTCATCACCATGGGCGAGATGGCCTCGACCGTGGCGCACGAGCTGAACCAGCCCTTGGCCGCCATCTCCAATTACTGCAGCGGCATGATCAGTCGGGTGCAAAACGGCAATTTCGACAACGAACAGTTGGTGGGTGCGCTCGAGAAAACATCGCGCCAGGCCCAACGTGCGGGCCAGATCATCCACCGCATCCGCCAGTTCGTGAAACGCAGTGAGCCGCAACGCCAGCCTTCTCGTGTGCGCGACATCACCGATGCCGTGGTTGAGCTGGCCATGTTCGAGATGAAGCGCCGCCGCGTCACCCTGAACAGCAACGTGGCCAACCGCCTCCCGACCCTGATGGCCGACCCCATCTTGATCGAGCAGGTCCTGCTCAACTTGCTCAAAAACGCCGCCGAGGCCATCGATTCGGCGCAAATGCCACAGTCGCGTCGTCACATCGACCTTCGGGTTCAGCAGCGCAAAACCGACGAGCAAGGCCAAGTGGTCGAGTTCACCGTGTCGGACACCGGCCCTGGCATGAAGGACGAGATGCTCAGCCGCCTGTTCGAGGCGTTTCATTCCACGAAAGCCGAAGGCCTGGGCATTGGGCTGAGCCTGTGCCGCTCCATCATTGAGTCGCACCACGGTCGCATCAAGGCCGAGAACATCTACAATGGCAGCCACGTGACAGGGTGTCGTTTCACCTTCACCCTGCCGATCGAGAGCGGTGCCGATTCAGACTTTGCTGACACGATCACCCCGCCTTCCAACGATTTACTTGCCGATAACCCATGAGCTTGATCCCCAAAAAAGGCACTGTGTATGTGGTTGATGACGACGAGGCCGTGCGCGACTCGTTGCAATGGCTGCTGGAAGGCAAGGACTACCGCGTCCGCTGCTTCGACTCCGCCGAGTCCTTCCTGGCCCGCTTCGACCCCCGCGAAGTGGCTTGCCTGATCGCCGACATTCGCATGGATGGCATGAGCGGCCTGGAACTGCAAGACAAGCTGCTGGAGCGCAAATCGCCCCTGCCCATCGTGTTCATCACCGGTCACGGCGACGTGCCCATGGCCGTGGACACCATGAAAAAAGGCGCGATGGACTTCATCGAAAAGCCCTTCAAGGAAGATGCGCTGGTGGCCTTGGTCGAGCGCATGCTCGACGAAGCCCGCTCGGCCTTCTCGAGCTCGCAAGAAGCCGCCAGCCGCGAGGCCCTGCTGTCTCGCCTGACGACGCGCGAAGCCCAAGTGCTCGAGCGCATCGTGGCCGGCCGCCTGAACAAACAGATCGCCGACGACCTGGGCATCTCGATCAAAACCGTTGAAGCACACCGCGCCAACGTGATGGAAAAGCTCAACGCCAACACCGTGGCCGACCTGCTCAAGATTGCCCTGGGCGCCAGCGCCCAACCCGGCGCGGCCACCAAGTAAGGCATCGCTCCAGCGCGGCACACACCGCGCACACCGTACAAACCGCTCACACGGACCTCAAGGCCGCCTCACCCACCCGTGGCGGCCTTTTCCATTTTTGATTTGTCAAACCTGCCAACCTCGGAGCAGCCCATGACCGCCCAACTCATCGACGGCAACGCCCTGTCCAAACAACTGCGTGGCGAAGTCGCCACCCGCGCCGCCAAGCTGAGCGCCCAAGGCCTCAAGCCAGGTCTGGCAGTGATCCTGGTGGGCGACAACCCAGCCAGCCAGGTGTATGTGCGCAACAAGGTCAAGGCCTGTGAAGACGCCGGCCTGCACTCGGTGCTCGAAAAGTACGATGCCACCTTGAGCGAGGCCGAGCTGCTGGCCCGCGTCGAAGCGCTGAACAATGACCCCAGCATCCACGGCATCTTGGTGCAACTGCCCCTGCCCAAGCACATCGACGACCACAAGGTCATTGAAGCCATCTCGCCCTTGAAAGACGTCGACGGTTTCCACGTCGCCAGCGCCGGCGCCTTGATGGTGGGTGAAGTGGGCTTCAAGGCCTGCACGCCTTACGGTTGCATGAAGATGCTCGAATCCATCGGATTGAGCGACCTGCGCGGCAAGCACGCCGTGGTGATCGGCCGCTCGAACATCGTCGGCAAGCCCATGGCCATGATGCTGCTCGCGGCCAACGCCACGGTCACCATCACCCACAGCGGCACGGCCGATTTGGCCGCCATGACCCGCCAGGCCGACATCGTGGTGGCCGCCGTGGGCAAGCGCAACGTGCTCACCGCCGACATGATCAAGCCCGGCGCCGTGGTGATCGATGTGGGCATGAACCGGGACGACGCCGGCAAGCTGTGCGGTGACGTTGACTTTGCTGGCCTTAAAGAAGTGGCCAGCCACATCACCCCCGTGCCAGGTGGGGTCGGCCCGATGACGATTACCATGTTGTTGGTCAACACCATGGAAGCGGCTGAACGCGCCGCAGCAGCAGCATGAGCACCAATCCCCTTCTTGACACCACCGGCCTGCCCCTGTTCGACCAGATCAAACCCGAGCATGTCACCCCCGCTCTGGACGCGCTGCTGGCCGATGCCGAAGCGGCTTTGAGCAAGGTCACCAGCCCCGACGTGCCGGCCGATTACGACGCGCTGTCGTTGTTGCTCGACGTCAGCACCGAGCGCATGGGCCGCGCCTGGGGCGCCGTGGGCCACCTCAACAGCGTGGCCGACACGCCCGAGCTGCGTGCCGCCTTCAACGAGAACCTGCCCCGCATCACCGAGTTCTACACGCGCCTGGGTTCTGACGAGCATTTGTACGCCAAGTACAAGGCCTTGAACGCCGCCCAAGGCATGCTGCCACCTGAGCAGCAACTGAGCCCTGCCCGCCAGCGCGCCCTTGACAACGCCCTGCGCGGTTTTGTGCTGGGTGGCGCCGAGTTGCACGGCGATGCCAAAACGCGTTTTGCCGAGATCCAAGAGCTGCAAGCGGCCAAGTCGCAAGCGTTCTCTGAGCACGTGATGGACGCCACCGACGCGTTCGCCCACTACGCCAGCCTTGACGAGCTGGCCGGCGTGCCCCAAGACGTGATCGACGCCACCCGCGCCGCCGCTGCGGCCGAAGGCAAAGAAGGTCACAAGCTGACGCTGCACATGCCTTGCTACCTGCCGGTCATGCAGTACGCCACGCACCGCCCTTTGCGCGAAGCGCTGTACCGCGCCTACGCGACGCGCGCCAGCGAGTTCGGCCCGGCCGAGCGCGACAACGGCCCCTTGATGCAAGAGATCCTGGCCCTGCGCCAAGAAGAAGCCAAGCTGCTGGGTTACGCCAACTTCGCCGACGTGTCACTGGTGCCCAAGATGGCGACCAGCCCCGCCCAGGTCATGGCGTTTTTGCGTGACCTGGCCCAGCGTGCACGCCCCTTTGCCGAAAAAGACATGGCCGAGCTGCGCGAGTTCGCCAAGACCGAATGTGGCCTGGCGGACTTGCAAGCCTGGGATGTGGCCTTCGTGGGCGAAAAGCTCAAAGAAGCTCGCTACGCCTTCAGCGACCAAGAGGTCAAACAGTACTTCACCGAGCCCACGGTTCTCAAAGGCCTCTTTGGCCTGATCGAAAAGCTGTTTGATGTGCAGATCAAGCCAGATTCGGCCCCGGTGTGGCACGAGTCGGTGCGCTTTTTCCGCATCGAACGCGCTGGCTCGCTGGTGGGCCAGTTCTACCTCGACCCCTACGCCCGCGCTGGCAAGCGCCCCGGCGCCTGGATGGACGACGTGCGCGGCCGCTGGAAGCGCCCTGACAACGGCCATACCCAAACGCCCGTGGCCCACTTGGTCTGCAACTACGCCAAAGGCGTGGGCGACAAGCCGGCCTTGCTGACGCACGACGACGTGACCACCCTCTTCCACGAGTTTGGCCATGGCTTGCACCACATGCTCACGCAGGTGGACGACATCGGGGTGTCGGGCATCAGTGGCGTTGAATGGGACGCCGTGGAGCTGCCCAGCCAGTTCATGGAGAACTTCTGCTGGGAGTGGGACGTGGTGCAGCAACTCACCCACCACGTGGACACCGGCGCTTCCTTGCCGCGCGCTTTGTTTGACAAGATGAACGCGGCCAAGAACTTCCAGAGCGGCATGATGACGCTGCGCCAGGTCGAGTTCTCGTTGTTCGACATGCGGCTGCATGCCGAGCCCGAACAGGCGGCCAACGTGCAGGCCGTGGTCGACGAGGTTCGCCAAGAGGTTGCTGTCAATGTGCCGCCCTCGTTCAACCGCTTCCAGCACAGCTTCTCGCACATTTTTGCGGGCGGTTATGCAGCCGGCTACTACAGCTACAAATGGGCCGAGGTGCTGTCGTCTGACGCCTATGCCGCGTTTGAAGAAGCCGCAGCCCAAAGTGGCGACTCAGCCGGTGGCGTGCTCAGCGCCGAAGTGGGCTTGCGCTACCGCCAAGCCATCTTGGAGGCCGGCGGCAGCCGCTCGGCCATGGACAACTTCAAGGCCTTCCGTGGGCGCGAGCCCCAGATCGACGCGCTCTTGCGTCACCAAGGCATGAGCTGATCAACAGGACCCGCACATGAACGCCGCTCGACACACACGCACGCTGTCTTGCTTGCTCATCAGCTTGATGGCGGCAGCGCCAGCCTGGGCGCTCTACAAGGTGGTGGGCCCCGACGGCAAGGTCACCTACACCGACCGTCCGCCTGTGGATGCCAAGGCGCAAAGCGTCAAAGGCACTTCGTCGGCAGGCCCGTCCACCGATGGCCTGCCCTTCGAGCTGGCACGGGTGGTCAGCCGATACCCCGTGGTGCTCATGACCAGCGCCAACTGCTCGGCCTGTGAATCGGCGCGCCAGCTGCTCAAAGCGCGTGGCGTGCCCTTTGTCGAAAAGACGGTGAGCACGGCCGAAGACGCCCAAGCCCTGTCCCGCCAAGAGGGCACCGATCAGGTGCCCGTGGCCCGCATTGGCAGCAAGCAACTGCTGGGTTTCTCGTCTGGCGAGTGGACCGCCTACCTCGACGCAGCGGGCTTTCCCGAAAAGTCGATGCTGCCGGCGAATTATCGCTACCCTGCGGTCTCGCCCCTCGTGCCGACAACGGCCAAAAACGATGCGGCCGACAAGGCCCGTAAAGCCCCTCCCGCTGCCACTGAGCGCAGCGATCCTGCTCCCACGGAAGGCCGCGCGCCTGCCGGTATCCGGTTCTGACGTTTGACTTCTGATGTGATGGACACGACCCCAAGCGTCGTGATCGTGGGCGGTGGCCCTGCTGGTTTGATGGCCGCCGAATGGTTGTCGACACACGGTTGCCAAGTCGACTTGTACGACGCGATGCCGTCGGTGGGGCGCAAGTTTTTGCTGGCCGGACGCGGTGGACTGAACCTGACCCATGCAGAGCCCTATGCGGCTTTTGCCACCCGCTTTGCCGAGCGCCAGCCGGCCCTGATGCCCGCGCTGGACGCCTTCACCCCAGATGACCTGTGCCAATGGGCGCAGGACCTGGGCATCAGCACATTTGTGGGCAGCTCCGGCCGCGTCTTCCCGACCGACATGAAGGCCGCGCCTTTGCTGCGTGCCTGGCTGCACCGCCTGCGTGTGGCGGGGGTGCGCTTTCACATGCGCCACCGCTGGTTGGGGTGGACCGAGTCTGGGCAACTGCGCTTTGACAGCCCGCAGGGCGAAGTCGTGGTGGCCGCGCCCGCCACCGTGTTGGCCTTGGGTGGTGCCAGTTGGTCGCGCTTGGGCTCTGACGGCGCCTGGGTCGCCCCCTTGCAAGCCGTAGGCGCCGACGTGGCGCCCCTGCAGGCCGCCAATTGCGGGTTCAACGTGCAGCCCACCGGCCCTGACCGCACGGGGTGGAGCGAGCATCTGCAGGCCAAACAAGCGGGTCAGCCCATCAAACCGGTGGCCATGACCTTTGTCGACGCCAACGGGCAAAGCCATCGGCAGCGCGGTGAGTTTGTGCTGACCATCACGGGCATTGAGGGCAGCTTGGTCTACAGCTTTGCCTCGCGCATCCGCGAGCAGATCAATGCGCAGGGCCACAGCACGGTCTACCTTGACCTTTTGCCCTCGCACAGCGCCGAGCAAGTCCTCAAAGAAACGCAGCGCCCGCGTGGGCCACGCAGCTTGTCAACGCACCTCAAGAGCTGCCTGGGCCTGCACGGTGTGAAGATGGCTCTGCTGCATGAGTTGCTGACGCCTGAAGAGCTGGGCTCGTCGGTGTTGCTGGCCGAGCGGATCAAGGCCTTGCCCATCACGCTGGCATCCCCCCGCCCGGTCGACGAGGCCATCAGCACCGCCGGTGGCGTGCGCTTTGAGTCATTGACGCCGGACCTGATGCTCAGCAGCCGCTCAGGCGTGTTCTGCGCGGGCGAAATGCTCGACTGGGAAGCGCCCACAGGCGGCTACCTGCTCACGGCCAGCATGGCCACGGGCAAGCAAGCCGCTCAGGGCGTGCTGAACTGGCTCAAAAAGCCAGGGTCTTGACGCCCTCAGCCGTGCCCAAGAGGCACACCGACGCCTTGTTGCGCGCAAACACGCCCACGGTGACCACACCCTGTCTCTTATACACATCTGACGCTGCCGACGACTAGTCGAGTG
>JAVLFO010000158.1:0-5814 GCA_046052805.1 Aquabacterium sp.
CAGCAGGCCAACACCATGGTCTCCAAGGTCATGGCCTTTGAAAACGCGCCGCCGCTCAGCGTGCGCTTCAAAGAGGACTTCTACAGCCGACTGACCTTCGCGTCGTACTTCCAAACCCGAGACAACAACCCACCGCTCAACACGCCGACCCGTGACAAGCGCTGGTTTGTGGAGACCACCGAGATCGTGCGCGACCACGTCACTGGCTTGGGCTACAACGTGCCCCGTCTGTACACCGCCGATGGCGATGCCGACCCGCAGTTCTATAACAGCGGGGCGGCCATCCCGGCTGAGTTGCGCAAGCCAGCGTTCGCCTGGAACGCCACCGCCACCGACGTGGTCAACGCCATCAACCAAGGTTCGGCCTTGGTCTATCACCGCGATCACGGCTGGTGGGATGGCTGGGGTGACCCTGGCTTCTTCACTGGCAACCTGGGCTCGGTGGCCGTCACCAACAACCAGTTCCCAGTCGTGTTCAGCATCAACTGCGCCAGCGGGGTGTTTGACAACGAAACCGTCGACCTGCCGGGCAACAAGATCGACACCGGCTACGGCATGTCCGTCTCCAGCGCCTATTGGGCCGAGGCCTTCTTGCGCAAACCCGATGGCGCGCTGGCCATCATTGGCGACACGCGCCAAAGCAGCAGCACCGACAACAACCAACTCACCTTGGGCCTGTTCGACGGCGTCTTCCCTGGCCTGATCAACAGCTTCGGCACCAGCAGCCCTGTGCAGCGCCTGGGCGACCTGCTGAACTACGCCAAGACCTATGTGCAAGACGTGGCCAACGGCTCCCAAACCAACCGTCACCCACTCAGCAGCAGCGGCAGCCGGCCTGGCATCGTCAACCTGCAGCAAGAGCTCAACATCTACAACCTGCTGGGTGACCCGACCGTCAAGCTGCGCGTGACGCCGCCGTGGAAGCTGGGTTTGCCGTCGGTGCTGCTGCAAGGCAAGCAAGCTCGCATCAAGGTGCCCATCCAGCCTGGGTGCTTGACCTGCCCGCCCAACCTGCCTCGGCCCGAATGGGTCACCGCCGTGGCGCTCGACCCTGAGACCGGTGCGATCGTGGGCCGCGGTGTGCTCAATGCCGACGGCGTGGGTGACATCGACCTGGGCGACTTCGCTGGCAAGAACATATGGGTGCGCGTGGGCTCGGCCGATGGCACCTCGGCGCAGGCCGCTGCCATTGAAACCGACAGCGATGGCGACGGCATCCCTGACAGCCGCGACAACTGCATCTATGTGGCCAACCGCGACCAGCTCGACACCGATGGCGACGGCTATGGCAATGCCTGCGATGCCGACCTGAACAACGACGGCTTCGTCAACTCACTCGACCTGTCCTTGATGCGAGCGCAGTTCGGCAAGCGGGGCGTCGCAGGCGACCTCAATGGCGACGGCATCGTCAACTCACTCGACGTCGCCCGCTTTGGCCGCCTCTTCGGCAAAGCGCCCGGCCCATCGGCCTGGCACCTCACGGGCTCGCGCCTGTGATGGCCACGCCTCGTCAAACCCCTCTTCTTTCAACCACCCACCCGGAGTCTCACATGACACGCATCCAAGCCCTCTTGTCCACCACCGCCCTGTTCATGGCCTTGGCCTCCACCGCTCAAGCCCAAAGCATCAAGGCCGAGCCCTCCAGCAGCCTGCTCAACATCGGAGAAACCTTCACGGTCGCGATCCAAGCGTTTGACTTTGCAGACCGCATCGTGGGCGGCGGCTACAACATTGCCTTTGACCCCACCGTGCTTCGCCTCGATGGCATCGACATCCCAGCCAATTGGGAGTTCGCGCGATCAACAGGGTTGCTCGATGCGGTGGCAGGTACCGTCAGCGACGTCTACTTCAACACCTTTGCGGCCCCCATCAAGGGCGACTTTCTGACCAGCACACTGCGCTTCACCGCCGTGGCCAGCGGCACATCCAGCATCACGCTGAGTGACTCGCCATCCTTCCCCTTTGGCAATGAAGACGCGTTCCCTGTGGCGGTGACCTATGGCGCCACCAGCGTGACCGTGGCGGCGGTGCCGGAGCCCGAAACGCTCAGCCTCATGCTCTCGGGCATGGCCTTGGTGGGCGTGGTTGCAGCGCGGCGCCGTCGCCAAGGCTGATCGGCTCAAGCGCCCGGGCTCACTCGGGCGCTTGGCCACCGGCTTGTTGAAGCCGCCACATCTGCGCGTAGCGCCCGTTCTGCGCCAGCAGGTGCGGGTGCGTGCCGCGCTCGATGATGCGGCCGTGCTCCATCACCAAGATCTCGTGCGCATGCACGATGGTGGACAAGCGGTGCGCGATCACCAGCACCGTCTTGCCAAGGGCGACGGCGGCCAGTTCGGCCTGAATGGCGCGCTCGTTGGCCGAGTCGAGTGCCGAGGTGGCCTCGTCAAACACCAAGATCGGCGGGTCTTTGAGCAGCGTGCGGGCAATGGCCACGCGCTGCTTCTCGCCCCCCGAGAGCTTCAGGCCACGCTCGCCCACCATGGTCTCGTAGCCTTTGGGCGTGCTGCTGATGAAGTCGTGGATGCGCGCGGCCTGTGCCGCCTGCACCACCTCATCATGTGATGCCTCGGTTCGCCCGTAAGCGATGTTGTAGGCCACCGTGTCGTTGAACAGCACCGTGTCTTGCGGCACGATGCCGATGTGGCGGCGCAGGCTGTCTTGCGCCAAGCCTTTGATGTCGTGCCCATGCACCGTGATGCGCCCGCCCTGCACGTCATAAAAGCGGTACAGCAGGCGTGCCAATGTGGACTTGCCCGAGCCCGATGGCCCGACCACGGCCACCGTCTGGCCTGCGGGGATCTCAAAGCTCACGTCGTGCAAGATGGGCCGCGCCGGATCGTAAGCAAACTGCACATGGTCAAAGCGCACGGCCGGCGGGCCTTTGAGCAAGAGCGGCTTGGCATCGGGTGCATCGGCGATTTCGCGCTCGCGCTCGATCAAGGTGAACATCTTGTCCAGGTCGACCAGGGCCTGCTTGATTTCGCGGTAGATCACGCCCAAAAAGCCCAGCGGGATGTAAAGCTGGATCATGAAGGCATTGACCATGACCAGGTCGCCCACCGTCATGCGACCCTCGACCACGCCTTGCGTGGCACGCCACAGCATGCAGATCAAGCCAATGGCGATGATGGCCTGTTGACCGGCGTTGAGCAAAGACAAGGTTTGCTGCGTTTTGACACCAGCCGCGCGCAGGCGCTCCAGCGCTTCGTCGTAGCGGCGCGTTTCAAAGGCTTCGTTGTTGAAGTACTTGACGGTTTCGTAGTTGAGCAGCGAGTCGATGGCGCGGCCGTGCGCTTTGGAATCCAGCTCGTTCATCTCACGCCGAAACCGCGTGCGCCACTGCGTGACCGTGAACGTGAACGCCACGTAAAACACCAGCGCCACCAGCGTGATCCAGGCAAAAGCCATGTCGAACTTGGTCGCCAGCAAAGTCAGCACCAGCGTGACCTCGATCAGCGTGGGCACGATGCTGTAGAGCGAATACGAGATCAGCGAGTGCACGGCGCGGGTGCCGCGCTCGATGTCACGCGTCATGCCGCCGGTTTGGCGCTCGAGATGAAAGCGCAGGCTCAGCGCGTGCAAATGGCCAAACACCTTGAGCGAGATGCTGCGCGCCGCGCCCTCAGTGGCTTTGGCAAACACCAGCTCGCGCAACTCGGTGAACAGCGAGGTCGACAAACGCAGCAGCCCATAGCCCAACAACAGGCCCGCAGGCACCACCAACAAAGCCTGAGGGCTGCTGGCATTGGGCGCCAGGCGGTCGACCAGGTTTTTGAGCAACAGCGGCACGCCCACATTGGCCAGCTTGGCGCCCATCATGAAGCTCAGCGCCAAGATCACACGCCACTTGTAGGCCCACAGATAGGGCCACAGGCTGGCCAAGGTCTCGCGCTCAGAGCGCCTCGGTGTGGTGGGGTCAGCGGAGGTTTGGGGGTGCGGGGCGTGTGCGTACTGGCGCATTCTGGAACAATACCGATCTGGATCGTTGATGAAGCCGATTGTCGGCCTGTTTTCCCATGCCCTTGTCCCCTGCCCCCAATACCCTCCTGACACCGCAGGAGCTGCACCCCGAGATGGAGCTGGTCATGCGGGTCATGCCCATGCCCAAAGACGCCAACGGCAATGGCGACATCTTCGGTGGCTGGATCATGTCGCAGGTCGATTTGGCCGCGTGCGTGCTGCCAGCGCGCGTCTCGCGAGGCCGTGTCACCACGGTGGCCGTCGACGAGTTCGTGTTCCGCAATGCGGTGTCTGTGGGAGATTTGCTGAGCTTTTATGCCCGCGTCGAACGCATCGGCAACACGTCGATCACCGTGCATGTCGAGGTCTGGGCCGAGCGCCGTCCGGCTGACCCGCTGCTGGTCAAGGTGACTCAAGCCAAGGTCACTTACGTGGCCATCGACCGCGACGGCAAGCCCCGCGCCGTGCGTCCGGCATGATCTGATACCGAAGCCCCTTCACTTCACACCGAGCCGCATCATGCACACACCTGCCCCGATCCACACCACACGCGCAGCCCGACTGGCTGCCCAGCGCGCCCAAAAGGCAGCACAGCTGCAGCGTCGCTTCACGCGCATCACCAGCGCCCTGGTCGGCCTGAGCCTGCTGGCCACCGGTTTGTTCACCGCCTTGTCTGCCCACGCGGCCACCCCGACAGCAACCAGTGCAAGCGCCAGCGCCAGCACGGGCACGGTGCAATCGGTGCAGCCTTTTGAGGTCAAAGGCAAGGGCAGTGGCGCAGGCGTGGTGGCCGGCGCCTTGCTGGGTGGCCTGGTGGGCAACCAAATGGGCAAGGGCACGGGCAACGCGGTCATGACCGTGGGCGGCGCCGTGGCGGGTGGCTACGCTGGCAACGAAGTCGAGAAAAACACCAAGAAGCACACCCTCTACAAGACCAGCGTCAAGCTCGACGATGGCAGCGTGCACAGCTACACCGAATCGCAGCCCTTCGCCGTGGGCGCCCGCGTGAAGGTAGCGGGCAAGCACATCAAGCTGGCCCCTTGAGTTGAGGCCGCACTGACGCCATGCAAGCCCTGAACCCGTCGTCACTCGATCAGGTCCCCAGCCATTTGCACGAGCAGGGCTGGGCCGTGATCAGCGCCCCTTTGCTGCTCGACTGGCTGCACGCCGATGCCGCTCAGGCCGACAGCCTGCATGCCAGTTGGTCTGACCTGCCTGCGGACCCGCACCTGCGCGACGGTGGCCACTACCGCTTCAGGCGGCACAGCTGCTTCACGCTGGACAACACCTGCGGCAAGCTGACCCAGACGCCTCACCGTGCCCACTGGCAACCGGTGACCTACAACGCCCTGCACGGTGGCTTTGAACGCTGGTTCGAACCCATGCACGCCGAAGCGTCCCAAGCACCCATGTGGCAAAACCTGTTGACACAACTGGGCTTGCTGCTGGCCCAGGTCAAGCCCGTCGACACCTGGTACATCGAAGCACACCAGTTCCGCGTTGACACCACGGGAGGCATTGGTCGCCCCACCCCTGAAGGCGCCCACCGCGATGGTGTTGACTTCGTGGCCGTGCTGATGCTCGAGCGCCACGCGGTCAAGGGCGGTGAAACTCGCGTGTTCGAGGCCGATGGTCCGCACGGCGTGCGCTTCACGCTGGCACAGCCCTGGAGCGCCTTGTTGCTCGACGACGCCCGTGTGATCCACGAGTCCACGCCCATCCAACCCCTGGGTGAACACGGCTGGCGAGACACCCTGGTGCTGACCTTCCGACAAGGCGGCTTCCAAGGTCCGGTCTGAGCGGCTGAGCCCGCGCACGGGCTCGCTTTCCCTCACGCAAACCGCGCCCCGGCTG
>JAVLFO010000159.1:0-8132 GCA_046052805.1 Aquabacterium sp.
CAACCTCAGCCTCAGCGCCGGTGCCGCCCGGCGCACTGCCCTGCGCGCGGCTGACCGCAGTTTTGCCAAATCGGGCCAGATCGATTTCACCGAGGGCGGCCAGCGCTACCGCTTGGTCAATGGCTTGAGCACCATCAGCAGCCCAGCCAACTTCGCGGTCGACGGCGGCGGTTTGTACAACCCCTACCTCGCGGCCAATGGCCAGTGCCCTTCGGGCCAAGTGGCCGTTGACCAGGCCTGCTGGTACGACTACGCCGCGCAGGCCGACTTGGTGCCCCAGCGCGACGACCAGCACGCCATGGCCAGTTACACGCGGCAGGTCGCACCGGGTCAGCAATGGCAGTTCGACGTGCTGCTCTCGCGCAGCCGCAGCACCGTACAGCAGGCGCCGGCCGTCACCACAGCTGACTACTGGTCTGTCACCCCCGATGCCAGCAATGGCCTGCAGGGCCAAAGCTTCAATGACAGCCGAGGCCAGGCTTATGGCACCCTTCGCCTCGAAGGCCTGGGCCCGCGCATCACCACCGACACGTCCACCGTGATCGACCTGGCCTTGCGCTTCGACGGCCGTCACCAAGGCTGGCAGTGGTCCACTGGCTTGGGCCATTCTGTCAACAGCGTTGAAGGACGCGTCAAAGGCGTCACCACCAACGCAGCGGTCTACGACCTCATCGTGGCTGGCGAGTACAAGCCCTGGCTGCCCAACAGCCAGCAATCGGCCCAGGCCTTGCAAAGCCTGCGCGACATCGCCTACGACGGCGACTGGCAACGCAGCCGCGCCACACTGTGGCAATGGCAAGCCCTGGCTTCACGCGACGTGGCACAGCTCGATGGCGGGCCCTTGCGCTGGTCGGTCGGTGCCGATGTGCTGAGCGAATCGCTGAAGCGCATGACCAGCGCGCTCGCCGAGGCGCGGCTGCTCAATGTCGCCACGGGCGAGGTGTACGACACGCCTGATGCTTTTTTGGCCCGCGTGGGCGACACCTTGGGCAGCACCCCCTTCTTGGTCCGGCGCCACCGCGTGGGTTTGTTCACCGAATGGCTACTGCCCGTCACGCCCGCTTGGGAGCTGGGCGCCGCCTTGCGTGCCGACCACGACAGCCTGGGTGGCTCGGCACTGACCGGGCAAACGCACGCGCGCTGGCGCGCATCACCCAGCGTGATCTGGCGTGGCTCCGTAGGCACTGGCTTCAAGGCACCGGCCTTGGCACAAGCCGCCGCCACACAGCAAAACCAAGGCGACACGCAGTACCACCGCTGCGATGCCGCCTTGCAAGCCGCGCTGTCCGCACAAGGCCAAACCTGCGCCTTGGGCACCGACGTCTACTTCCCCATCGTGGCCAAAGGCAACCCGCAGCTCTCGCCCGAGCGCTCGGTGCACGCGTCAGTGGGTTTGCGCATCGAGCCCGCGCCTGGCTTGACCCTGGGCGTGGATGCCTGGGCCGTGGCCATCCGCCAGCGCGTGGGCGTGCTGCCCGAATCCACGGTGTTCGCCGATCCGCTGGCCCACCCTGAGGCCTTCACCACCAACGCCAATGGCGATGCGGCCTTGCTGCAGCAGCCGCGCAACCTGGGCACCTTGCGCAGCAGCGGCATCGACTTTGACGTGGTCACACGCCACCCCACGCCGCTGGGTGCGCTGTCTACACGCCTGATGGCCACGGCCTTGGTCAGCCAGAGCGCGCAGCTTTATCCGGGCGGGCCGCGTGAAAGCACCTTGGCCAATGACACGGGCGGTGGTGCCACCTTGCGCTGGCGCGGTCGCTGGTCGGCCACTTTGCAGCCCACGCGGGCGTGGTCGCACACGCTCACGCTGGCCTTCCAATCGGGCTACCGCGAGGCTGAGCAAACGGTGCTGGTACTCGATGCCCAAGGCCAGCCCACGGGCGACACGGCCAAGTTGCGCTTGAAGGTGCCTACCTTCTTGACCTGGGACTGGCTCAGCACCTGGCAGGCCACCAGCGGCTTGCGCCTCAACCTGGGTGTGCTCAATGTGCTCGACACCCCACCGCCTTTGTCCATCAACACCGGCGGCGGCGGCAAGGCCAACATGGTGGGCTACGACGAGCGCCATTTCGACCCGCGTGGCCGCACCGTGGTGCTTGAAGCGCGGCTGTCGTTTTGAGCCAGCGCAAGCCTTGATCAGGGTCTGCCCGGATCTGTCGACACACCTCAAACGATGCGCCGATGCCTCAGAACCCCCTTGAACACGCACGATGCAGGCGTTTGGTGGCTTGCAGGGCTGGCAAAAACGGCGGCAGTTACTGCACAATGGCCCTGCCCGACGTTTGCGGGTGCAACCCAACATGCATCGACCCATGAACAAGACCGACCTGATCCAGCATCTGGCTGACAAGCATTCCCTGACCAAGGCCGAAGCTGGCCGCATCCTCGACACCCTGCTCGACACCATCGTGTCGACGGTGAAAAAGGGCGACGGCTTGGTCATCCCTGGTTTTGGTTCGTTCAAGCTGCACGCACGCGCTGCCCGCAATGGCGTGAACCCCAGCACCGGCGACAAGATCAAGATCGCTGCCGCCAAGCTGCCCAAGTTCACCCCAGGCGCCACCTTCAAGGCCGCCGTGGACCCCAAGGCCGCCGCCAAGAAGGCCGCTGCCAAGGCTGCCAAGCCTGCGCCCAAGAAGGCTGACAAAAAGGCCGCCAAGCCTGCTGCAAAGCCTGCCGCCAAAAAGGCCGCTGCCAAGAAGAAGTGATCTCTCCAGGCCCGATGGCCTGTGAGCGAACAGCGGCACCCATGGGGTGCCGCTTGTCTTTGGGCGCCGCGCCGCAAACTCTTGCTGCGCAGAGGCCCAGTCGGGGTGACAATCGGGGGTTCTGTCTCCAAACGATTGACCCATGTCCTCGACCTCTCCGGTACCAGCCGACCCAGCCGTCCACCCAGCCGCCGATATCAACACCGATGTGGCGGCCGATCATGTGGCCGATAACGTGGCCGATCGCGTCGCCGACACGCAAGCGAGCGAAGCCGCACCCGCGGGCGCTGCCAAGCCCGCCGAGTCGCCCGCTGCCACCGCCGCCCGTCTGGCCGAGTTGTTCCCTGCGCTGTTCGCCGGTCCTGCCAAGCCTTTCAAGCTGCGCATCCAGGTCGACATCCAAGAGCGCGCCCCCGGCGTGTTCAGCAAGCAGGCCCTGTCGGCGTACTTTCGCCGCCACACCGGCACCACGTCTTACTTGATGGCCGTCAGCAAGGGCAAGCAGCGTTTCGACCTGGACGGTCAGCCTGCGGGCGAGCTCAGCGATGAGCACCGCCAACTGGCGACCGACGAGCTGGCGCGCCGCCGCACCGCCGTCAACGCCAAGCGCGAGGCGGAAGGCGCCAAGCTCGAGCTCGAGGTCCAACAGCGCCGCAACCGCGCCGCTTTGCTGCGTGACTTCGAGACCACCAAGCTGACCACGGCCAACTTCTGCGCGCTCAAAGGCTTGCCCGTTGAGGCCTTGGATGGCCTCTTGGCTTTGGCCCGAGAAGACGCCAAAGAAGACGCGCTGCGTCCGCGCCGTCCCGAGGGCGTGCGCGGCGATGGCCCTCGCCCTGAGGGCCGTGGCCCTGGTCGCGGTGACGGCCGCAATGGCCCCGGCCCAGGTCCTCGCGGCCCACGCCCCGAAGGTGACCGTGCCCCGCGTGAAGGCCAGGGCAAGCGCCCACCGCGTCGCCCATGAACGCGCTTGTGGGGTCCGTCGCAGCGACACCGCCCCCTGAGGGCAACGCTGCGGCCTTGTCGCGCTTTGAGCGCTTGCTGCGCGAAGCCATCGACTCTGGCCGCTTGCTCAAGCTCGTGCTGGTCCATTACCAAGGTGGACAAGATTTGATCGATGCGCAAGGTCCCGATGTGCAGCGCGTCATCGTGCGCGCCATCTGCCTGCGCGACGAGCCGCACCTGAGCGTGCTGTTGCGCTACCCCACCCGCGACATCACCAAAAACTGGCCGCTGGCCGATGGCCTGGGCTTGCTCATGGCCTGGATGGCCGCAGGCGCGTTCCGCAACGCGCACCTGCACACGCCCACCGAAGAGGTGCAGTTGGCGTTCAGCAAAAAGGGCAAGGCCAGCCTGCGTGTGGGCAAGCCATCGAACGCCAAGGCCGAGCCGCAAGGCGACACGGCCCCCGCGCTCGCCATCGCATCGCCGCACGGCAAGCCGCTTGATGCGGCTGCGGGTCACAACCGCGACAAACACCGCTTCTTGAGCCTGTCTCGCCCCTTCTTGCACGAGCTGGGCGTGACCGACGCCAATGGCCAACTGGTTCCGGCCATGTCGCGCAAGTGGAAGCAGATCAACAAGTTCGTCGAGGTGTTCTCGCACGCGCTCGATCGTTCGGGCTTGAAAGACCAGCAGGCGCTGCACGTGGTCGACTTTGGCTCGGGCAAAGGCTATTTGACCTTTGCCATCCACGATTGGTTGCGTGAGACCTTGCAGCGCGATGCCCACGTCACCGGCGTTGAACTGCGCGACGACCTAGTCAAGCTCTGCCAGCGCGTCATCGACAAGCTGCACCTGCAAGGCATGGGCTACGAGCAAGGCGATGTGCGCCACTACCACCCAGCCGCGCTCAATGTGATGATCGCGCTGCACGCTTGCGATGTGGCCACCGACTACGCCATCCACCTGGGCATCCGCGCTGGTGCCGAGATCATCATGTGCTCGCCCTGCTGCCACAAGCAGATCCGGCCGCAGTTGCTCAGCCCGCACCCGCTCAAACCCATCTTGCAGCACGGCATTCACCTGGGCCAGCAGGCCGAGATGCTGACCGACGGCCTGCGCGCCATGCTGCTCGAAGCCGCCGGCTACGACACGCAGGTGTTCGAGTTCATTTCTCTCGAGCACACCAACAAGAACAAGATGATCTTGGCGGTCAAGCGCAAGCAGCCCACGTCGGCGCAAACGTTGCTCAAGCAGATCGACGACATCAAGGCCTTCTATGGCATCCAGGACCAATGCCTGGAGTCCTTGCTCAAGGCCGATGGCCTGCTGCCCGCTTGAGGCGTTTGCCAGCTGCTCATGCCCACGTTGCGCCCCCACCGTGTCCCCGTGCTGGTCGCTGAGCAAGCGGCTGAGCAAGCCGTCGCGGGCCGCATCGCCGATCCGCAAAAGTTCAAGGTGAGCGTGGGCCCCAGCCCCATCGATGGGCAAGGTGCTTTCGCGGCCGAGCCCATCCCGGCGCGCGCCAAGATCGGCGAGGTCCGTGGCGAGTTCGTCGACATGAAGCAGGCACGCGCCCGTGCCCGCGAAGCCGAGCGCCTCACGGGGCGCATCTTCATGGTCGCCATCTCAGACAAACGGGCCGTCGACGCGACCGCATCCTGCGACCCCTTGCGCTTCACCAACCACGCGTGCAGCCCCAATGCGGTGCTCAAGGTGCAGCAGGGCCGCGTCGCTTTTTACGCCCTCTTTGACATTGCGGCGGGTGAAGAGATCACGGTGCGTTATGGCGCCACGCACCACGCTGGCCGCTTGCGTTGTGCCTGCGGTGCGCCCCAATGCCAAGGGACCCTGTGAGCGGCATGCCACGCGAGTGCGTGAAACATCGGGTTGCAGGCCGGCGCTGATCGGCCCCACAATCGATCGACCTCGCCTGACTTGGCGAGGGATCAAACAAGCGCGGAGACAGACAGTGAAGAAGACTTGGCAGTGCGCCGCTGTGGCGGCGTTGATGGTGTGCGGCCCCGTGATGGCAGCCAAACAAAAAGTGTGCGTGTTCGACATCCTGGGCACCAGTGGCGACGGCTTCAATGCCGCCAAGGACTACGCCATCGAGATGCAAAAGTACGGCGGCGACCTCGAGCTCAAGGCCTACATCGACGAGCACGTGGCCGTCGAAGACTTCCGCACGGGCCAGTGCGATGCGGTGATGGCCACGGCCTTGCGCACGCGCGCCTTCAACAGCCTGACCGCAGCGATCGACTCGGTGGGCGCATCGACCGTGGTCCACAACGGCAAGCTCGACATGGCCGCCAGCTACGAAGTGGTCCGCAAGGTCATTCAGACGTTTTCGTCGCCCAAGGCCGCGCCTTTGATGGTGCAAGGCGCCTACGAGGTCGGCGGCATCGTGCCTTTGGGCGCGGCCTATGCCTTCGTGAACGACCGCCAGATCAGCAACCTCGAAGCCGCGTCAGGCAAGCGCGTGGCCGCCTTTGACCACGACAAGGCCCAGGCCCAGCTGATCCAGCGCGTGGGCGCACGCCCCGTGGTGGCCGACGTGACCAACTTTGGCACCATGTTCAACAACGGCAACGTCGACGTCGTCATGGCCCCGGCCATTGCCTACAAGCCGCTGGAGCTGCAAAAGGGCTTGGGCACCAAGGGCGCAGTGCACCGCTTCCCCATGACCATCTTGACCTACCAGATGATTTTCAAGCGCGACCGCTTCCCTGAGGGCTACGGCCAAAAGTCGCGCGAAGTCTGGTTGAGCCGCTACGACAACGTGATCGAGCTGACCCGCCGTGCCGACGCCACCATCCCGGCCAAGTACTGGATGGACCCCAGCGGCGCCGATGCCGAGCGTTACATCACCCTGATGCGCGATGGCCGCATCGACATGGCCGAAAAGGGCTTCTACGACAAGAAGGGGCTCAAGATCATCAAGCGCGTGCGTTGTGATGTGAACCCGTCGGCGCCCGATTGCAGCCAGCCCACTGAAACGTGGCAGTGAGTTTGACCGGCCACTGGATCAGTGGCTCGGACATGAAAAAGCCGCTCCGAGGAGCGGCTTTTCTTTGGGCGTCACCCGCAGGTGCGGGCCACATCGCGGTCAAGCGATCACAGGGCAGCCAGGTCGGCGTTCACCTTGGCCAGTAGTTCGTCGGTGATCAGGCCACCGGAGAACTTGGCAACCATCGACAGGGCGAAGCCCTTGCCCATGGCGATTTGGGGGTGGGTCGAGATGCCGGGCAGGTGCTTTTCCAAGATGGCCTTGGTGGTGTCGTTGTCCAGCAGGTCGCCGAGTTTGGATTCGATCGAGAAGCTCATGGATGTCTCTCAGAAAATGATGGGTTATGGAAAAGGGCGCACCCAGTCACACGTCAAGAGGCGACCTGCCCTTGGGCGCGCCCCCAAGCATACCTGCTTCAAACGGGTGTTTGCCAGCGCAAGCCCCCTTTCGTCACGGGCTTGCCGCCACACGCGCAGATCGCGCTGCTTGCGCTATCACAAAATCTGAGCACTTCAGAGTGCCTTGCGCGGCCATTTTTGTGCTAACTCGCGTCAGTTATCCCCAAAAATGGGCGAGCGAGAGGCGGACTGTGGGTGTGTGCATACACCCCCTTGAGAGCCCTTTGCGTACGTCATAAGTGATTGATTCATATAGGTAAAACCGATTTGCATCTTCTTGGGGCAATGCCAGGGAAACCCCTAGGGAGGCGTTCTGCCCTGTCGCTGTGCATAGGTTTCCCACAAAGTTATCCACAGGCGCCACATGGGCTGTGAATGACCATGAATCAAGCACTTAGCGCCGCTTTGTAGAGCGTCACCTTGACAGACGCCAGCAAGTCGAGGCGCTGTGTCCGATCACCGGATGGGCGCACGCCGCGTCCATGGATGTGCGTGCAACATGTCACGGATGGACGACAAAGCGTGTCAGGTTTTGAGCAACTAGGGAATACCCTCGACCTTGACGGTCTACGCCACACTTATCCCCACAAAACGGCCAGCGAGCGCACCCATGTGGGGCAAAGTCCCAAAATGACCCAGATGCACGGCACACGCTGCTAAGTTGTTGATTCATATAGGCCACGCGTCCCTGCCTCATCTTGTGGCAATCTGACGCTTCCTCAGTGCTGACAAGCAGTTAGCGCGCATTTGCAAAGCTTTCCCACAAAGTTATCCACAGACCCCGTGGATAAGGGTTAGGCCTAGCACAATCAAGCACTTGCACTGGGTTTTTCAGTTCTTGTCAGAAAAAAGGAGACACGTTTTCATGTTCGACGCCGCCCAGGCCATGCACCGAGTGGGTGTGGTGGTCGACGCGCCCCAGCACAGTGGTCTGTGGGGCGCGCTGGACTACCTGTGCGCCCAGCCCTTGGTGGCGGGGACCTTGGTGCGCGTGCCCTTGGGCAAGCGTGTGGTCACGGGCGTGGTGTGGCGGGGCCTGTCTCTTATACACATCTGACGCTGCCGACG
>JAVLFO010000160.1:0-6152 GCA_046052805.1 Aquabacterium sp.
CGTCGGCAGCGTCAGATGTGTATAAGAGACAGGTCTGACAAACAAGGGGTCGCCCCAGACGCGGCGCAAGCGGGCCAAGGCATGGCTGACGGCGGGCTGACTCAGGTGCAACTGCCGAGCCGCCGGCGAGATGCCACCGTGCTCGTAGACGGCGTCCATCACCCTGAAAAGGTTGAGGTCGAGGCGAGAGATCGGGATGGCCATATGGGCCTGAACCTTACACCGGCACCACCGCGCACGCCATAATGTCGCTCGCGCCAGGCCGCGGAGCACCACAACCACCCCTTTCCCCACACCCCTGTGCGCACCGCGGCCCACGAAGCCGCCTGCCCACTTGCCGGAGTCTGCATGCTCAACGTGTTCACGCTGGCCAATGGCCGACTGTTCCAAGAAGAAATCGACAGCCTGGATGAGCTGACGCCCGCGCGCCCGGTCTGGGTCGACCTCGAAGACCCCACGCCCGAAGAAAAGGGCTGGATCGCCGTCAAGTTTGGCCTGGTCATCCCTGGCGACATCAACGACGACGACCTCGAAGAATCTGCCCGCTTCTATGAAGACGATGGCGCGATCCACATCCGCACCGACTTCTTGATCGACGACGACGAAAGCCCCCGCAACGTGCGCGTGGCCTTCATCTTGCACAACAACGTGCTGTTCTCGGTGCACCGCGAAGACCTGCCCGTGTTCCGGCTGCTGCGCATGCGCGCGCGACGCATCCCGGCCCTGATCGACGACGCCAAGGACGTGTTGCTCAAGCTGTATGACGCCGACGCCGAGTACTCGGCCGACACGCTCGAAGGCATCTACGACGACCTGGAAAAGGTCAGCCACCGCGTGCTCAAACGCGAGGTCAATGACCAGGCCGCCGCAGAAGCACTGGCTGCGATTGCCCGCCAAGAAGACTTGAACGGCCGCATCCGCCGCAACGTGATGGACACGCGCCGCGCGCTGAGCTTCATGATGCGCGCCCGCATGCTCAACGCAGAGCAGTTCGAAGAGGCGCGCCAAATTCTGCGCGACATCGACTCGCTCGACTCGCACACGGCCTTCTTGTTCGACAAGATCAACTTCTTGATGGACGCCACCGTCGGCTTCATCAACATCAACCAGAACAAGATCATCAAGATCTTCTCGGTGGCCTCGGTGGCCTTGCTGCCACCCACCTTGATCGCCAGCGTTTACGGCATGAACTTCAAGTCCATGCCTGAGCTCGACTGGCAATGGGGCTACACCTTCGCCATTGCCGTGATGGTGGCCTCGGTCATCACCCCGTTTTGGTACTTCCGTCGCAAGGGCTGGTTGAACTGAGGTGAGCACGCTCCCGCCGGGCACCCGCCCCCCTTTGCCACCGGGCTTGTGGCGCGTGATGCTGGGCACCACGCTGGTGGTCTTGAGCTACAGCCTGCTCAACCCCGTGCTGGCCGTGCGCCTGCAAACCAGCGGTGTCAGCAGCACCGCCATCGGCCTGTTTGCCATGCTGCCCTTTGTGAGCGTGGCCTTGCTCGTGCCCGTGGTGCCGATGGTGTTTGCGCGCATTGGCGTGGGCCAGGCCTACCGGATCGGGCTGCTGCTGGAGCTGGTGTCCTGCCTGGGCTACCTGCTCACCGACGACTACCGCCTGTGGTGCCTGCTGGGCCTGCTGGCCGGCATTGGCGCAGCCGCCGCCTGGAACGCCACCGAGGCCTTGATTGCCCACAACGTGCCGCCCAGCCACCGCGGGCGCTTGACGGGCATGTACCAAGCCCTACTGGGCGCCGCCATGGCGGTGGGCCCCTTGCTGCCTGGGCTGACCGGGCTGGGTCCTCAAGCCGCCAACCTCGTGGCCGCCGTCGGGCTGGCTGCTGGCCTGGCCTTGACGATGGCGCCCGCCGTGGCACAGCTCAAAGCCAGCCACGACGACCGCGAACCGATGAGCCTGCTCAGCGCCTGGCGCTTTCGCCCGGCATTGGCCTGGGCCGCCGTGGTGGGCGGCGTTTTTGAAGTGGGCCTGGGTTCGATCACCACGGCCTATGGCTCACAAAGCGGCCTCAACCTGGCAGCAGCCACCTCCATCGCCGGGGCTTTGGGTGCTGGCAGCTTCTTGCTGCAATACCCCACCGGCTGGCTGGCCGACCACCAACCGCCCCGGCGCCTGTTCGCGCTGGGCGCGGGTGTGCTCACGCTCAGCGCCGTGGCCTTTGTGCAAGCCGCTCAGTACCCTGCCTTGATCTGGGTGTGCGCGGCCCTGTGGGGCGGCGTCGGCGGGGCGCTCTACACCCTGAGCATGATCCGCGTGGCGCATGACTTCGCCGATTCATCGGCACTGGCCGGCACCTCGGCCATGATCGCCGGCTACACCGCAGGCGGTGCTTTGGGGCCCTTGATCAGCGGCTGGGTGTTTGACCACCTGGGCGTGGGCGGACAAGGCTGCTGGCTGGCCGTGCTGGCGCTCAGCTTGTTGCTCATGCAGACACGGCCTGTGCGCCCTGCCGGCCCGACAAACTGACCAAGGCCGCGCACAAGGTCTCTGCGGGCACTGGCTTGTGCAACAGCATCAAACCGCTGGCGTGGGCCTCGCGCAAGCGCTCAGCGGCCGTGTCGCCCGTGACGATCACCGCAGGCACGGCATGACCCAAGCGGGCGGTGATCGCACGGATCGCGTCGACCCCCGTGTGGTGGCTGCGCAGGCGGTAGTCCGACACGATCACCTCGGGCACAAAGCCTTCCAGGGCGGCCAGCCCCTGATCGCACGAGCTCACCGGCACGCACACGCAACCCAGCGTGTCCAGCAGGTCGGCCATCGCGGCCAGCACGCAGGGATCGTCTTCGATCAACAGCACGCGCAAGCCCTGCAAGCCCTCCGATGGCACCACGCTCGGCGCCACGGGTGCCACGCTGGCCCGTGTCAAAGGCAAGGCCAGGCGGAACACAGAACCCCGGCCAGGCTTGGATGCCAGGCTCACATCCACGGCCATGGCGCGCGCCAGGCCGGCCACGATGGCCAGACCCAAGCCGAGTCCCTTGCGCCGGTCACGCTCGGGATTGCCCAGCTGATGGAACTCCTGAAAAATGGCCTGATGCTGGTGCGATGCGATGCCAATGCCCGTGTCCCACACCTCGATCACCGCACGCTCTCCTCGCTGACGACATGCCAACAGCACGGCGCCATGCGGGGTGTAGCGCACCGCATTGAGCAAGAGGTTGCGCACGATCATCTCGACCAGAGAGGGATCGGCGTTCACATGCACGTTCGTGTCGCGCATCCGAAAGGCCAGGCCTGCCTCCTCGGCCAAGGGCGCCACCTCGCGCTGCAAACGGTGAAACACCTGCTGCAAGGCAAAGGGACGCGGCTGTGGCTTGATGACACCGGCGTCGACCTTGGAGAAATCCATCAGCGTGTTGAGCATCTCGCCGGCGGCGCTGGCCGAGGCCTGCGTCTGCGTCAACAAGTGACGCTGACGAGGACTCAGGCTCTCGCGGGACAGGGCGCCCATGAACAAGCCGGCGGCATGCAAAGGCTGGCGCAAGTCGTGGCTGGCCGAAGCCAAAAACACGGCTTTGGATCGGTTGGCCTGCTCGGCCTCGCCCAGGGCCACTTCGGCCAATTGGCGTGCCTCTTGGGCACGCTGGGTCTGCTCGCGCAAACGCTCAACCAGGCCTTGGTTTTCAAAGCGCAATGCGATGGAATGCAAAGCCGCCCGGCTGGTGCCGTCGGCATAGATCGCCATGGCCCAGAGGTAGATCAAAGCCCCCAGGGCCAACGTCAAATTGACAGGCCCTTGCGCCAGGATCAGGGCGCCCGCCACGGGGAAGACACAGGGGAGCCAATAAGCCAGGGCAATCTGCCGGCAAGGGGCAAACACGGCCAAACCAGCCGAGGTGATGGCCGCAATCACCGCCAAGATGATGCTGGTGGCTTGCACCTGTCCTGGCTCAATGAAGAGCACACCCAAGGCCCCCCAGCCGGCGCCGATCATGCACCACAAGGCCAGCATGTATCTGGCATAGCGGAGCGACGAGGCCGCCTCACCCGTGCCGGGCCTTGGGAGCCACCTACGCAAACCCAGGCCCAAGAACATGAGCGCGGTCATGCCCAGCGCCCATACAGACACACGCGGGTCTTGCAAGGCCCACCAGAACGAGAAGGCGGTCAGCCAAGCCGTCAATGCAGAAAAGCCGAGGGCCGGGAGCATGTTGCCGTCCAACACCTCCATTTGCGCGTCGAGCCAACGGGGCTCGGCGAAGGCCCAGGGCCTCGTCAAAGGCCTGATGGCTCTCATGCGGGCGGCAGCAGGCCACGCGCCACCGCAGCCTGGTAGGCCTCCTGGCGGCTGGTGGCCTGCAAACATTCGGTCAACCACGAGACCTCGGCGCGGATGGCGCTCTCGCTCATGCCCATGTGCCGTGCCATGGCCTTGTT
The DNA here is from genome assembly GCA_046052805.1 of Aquabacterium sp. Classification (GTDB taxonomy): domain Bacteria; phylum Pseudomonadota; class Gammaproteobacteria; order Burkholderiales; family Burkholderiaceae_C; genus Aquabacterium. The sequence goes on from JAVLFO010000160.1 coordinate 4,400, forward strand.
CGGTGTGCGCGTGCCCAGGTAACGCAAAATCTGCAATTGACTCGCGTTGAACGCATGGCCAGCACCATCGGCAACACACTGGGGCGCGCGCTCAGGCGGCCTCGACAGGGCCTCATAGGGCAGCGACGCAAAGGCCTGCTCACCGCGCAAACAGGCTTGCACGGATGCATGGACTTGCTGGGTCGTCGCCGACTTGGGCAAAAAACCCGCTGCGCCGGCTTGCCGCGCCAACTCAACCTGCTCGTGCGCCACGTCGGATGACAACAGCAACACCGGGCAGTCGGGCGCCAAAGCCATCAGCTCGGAGAGGTGTCCCACGCTGTGGGCGTCGGGCAAATGCACGTCCAACAAGATCAAATCAGGACGATGCGACTGCAGCTGCGTCAAGGCTTCTCGCCACTGGCTGGCCGTCAACAAACTCGCCTCGGGCCAGTGCTCAAGCAGCATCAAGCCCAGCCCTGCGCGAAACAGGGCATGGTCATCCACCAACAGGAAACAGGGCTTGGACACGGGCGCGACAGAGGTACTTACAACAGCTCGCCAGTATCGCGCCAGCGGCGGGCGTTAAACGGACTCAAAGTCCTGCACCCTCACGCACCCACCCTTAAGAGGGGCAGGGCAGACCCCAGCAGGCGTCTTGCCTGCCGGGCCTGTGCATCACTCAGCGTGCGCGGCGGGCTGCCACGGCATCCGACAAGACCTGCAAGACCTGTTCGGAGTCGTCCCAGCCAATGCACGCGTCGGTGATGCTCTGGCCATAAGCCAGCTTCGAAGGGTCGTCCTTGCCAGGCGTGAACTTCTGGGCGCCCGCACAGAGGTGGCTCTCCACCATGACACCGAACACGCGGTCAGAGCCCGTGCTGACTTGGCCTGCGATGTCCTTGGCGACCACCACCTGACGCTCGTGCTGCTTGGAGCTGTTGGCGTGCGAGAAATCCACCATCAAAGACGGACGCAGTTTGGCCGCTTCCAGGTCCTTGCAAGCCGCCGCGACGCTGTCGGCATCGTAATTCGGCGCCTTGCCGCCACGCAGGATCACGTGGCAATCGGGGTTGCCCGCCGTCTCCACAATCGCCACCTGCCCGTTCTTATGAACCGACAAGAAGTGGTGCGGACGCGCGGCGGCCTGGATGGCATCGGTGGCGATCTTGATGTTGCCGTCGGTGCCGTTTTTGAAGCCAATGGGGGCCGAGATGCCCGACGACAACTCGCGGTGCACCTGGCTTTCGGTCGTGCGCGCGCCAATGGCGCCCCAGCTGATCAGGTCACCGATGTACTGAGGCGACACCACGTCCAGGAACTCGCTGCCCGCGGGCATACCCAAACGGTTGATCTCCAACAGCAACTGGCGCGCAATCCGCAGGCCTTCGTCGATCTTGTAGGTCTCGTCCAGGTACGGGTCGTTGATCAAGCCCTTCCAACCCACGGTGGTGCGTGGTTTCTCGAAGTACACGCGCATCACGATCTCGAGCGTGCCGGCGTACTTTTCGCGCAAAGGCAAGAGCTTGCGCGCGTAATCGATGGCGGCAGCCGGGTCGTGGATGGAGCATGGTCCGATGATGACCAGCAAGCGGTCGTCCTCGCCCGCAATGATCTGACGGATGGCCTTGCGTGTGCCCGAGATCAGCGTCTCGACAGGCGTGCCGGCGATTGGGAAGAAGCGGATCAAGTGCTCTGGCGGAGGCAGAGGCGTGACCTTGACGACGCGCTCGTCGTCGGTCTGCGAAGTCTTGTCAGCGGGCGGAGTCCACCC
>JAVLFO010000161.1:0-16523 GCA_046052805.1 Aquabacterium sp.
CCCTGAGCGTGTTTGCCCAAAACCACAGCCTCATCAGCCCTACCCAGCGCTTAGACCAGCACCCCGAGGTGCTCAGGCAATTGCAAGCCGCGGTGGACCACGTCAACGCTGGCCAGCCCAGGGTGGCGCACAGTCGCAAATTCGCGGTGCTGGATGCGCCATTGGGGGTCGAGACGGGCGAGCTCTCGCCCACCCTGAAGGTCAAGCGCAAAACCGTGCTGGAGCGCCACAGCGCGCTGATTGCGCAGCTGTACGCCGAAGCGCCCTGAGCCGCTCAGCGCGGCAGTTTTTCCAGGGACTGGTGGTAGACCGGGTGGCGCATCAGGTCATCCCAAGTGAAAGGCGCGGTCTGGGGCAGCAAGTCGAGGCGGCGCGCCTCGCTGTCAGGGCTGGCCAACCAGTCGCCGCATGCCAGGGCTTCGCTCAAGCCGTCCAGCAAGGCGTCCACGGGCTCGCCACGGCCCACAGACTGGTTGCACAGCAAAACCATGTCGCAGCCTGCATTCAAGGCCGCGATGGCGCCTTGCGTGTGGTTGCCCGCCACGCTGGCACCCTCCATGCTGAGGTCGTCGCTGAAAATGGCGCCCGTGAAGCCCAGCTGGGCACGCAAAATGTCTTGCAACCAACGGCGTGAGAAGCCGGCGGGCTGCGCATCCACCTTGGGGTAGCGGACGTGCGCAGGCATGACGCTGGTCAGCGAGGTGCTCAACCACTCGTAGGGCTTGGCATCGTCGGCCAAGATGGCCTTGAGGCTGCGCTTGTCAACCGGCACTTCCAGGTGCGAGTCGGCCTTGACAAAACCGTGCCCCGGAAAGTGCTTACCGCAGTTGGCCATGCCTGCCAGCAGCAGGCCGTGCATCACGCTTTTGGCCAGCATCGTGGCCACACGCGGGTCGCGGCTGAAGGCTCGGTCGCCAATGACACCGCTCTCGCCCCAATCAAGGTCCAGCACCGGCGTGAAGGTCAGGTCGACACCGCAAGCGCGCAACTCGCTGGCCAGCACATAGCCGCAGGCCGTGGCTGCGTCGGTGGCGGCCATGGCACCCGCGCCCTCGCCCTTCTTGCCATCTTGGAGCCACATCTCGCCCAGGCGGCGCATGGCCGGCACGTGGGTGAATCCATCGGTCTTGAAGCGCTGCACGCGCCCGCCTTCGTGGTCGACGCAAATCAGCACGTCGGGCCGGATCGACTTGATCTCGGCGCACAAGGCCGTGAGCTGCTCGCGATTGACCCAGTTGCGTGCAAACAAAATCAAACCACCCGTCAGGGGGTGGGCCAAACGGCGGCGGTCATCGTCGTTCAACGACAGGCCAGCCACATCGAGCACCACGGGCGCATGGGCAAAGGCCTCGCTGATGAGCTTGGCGGACTTGGATGAAGATTTCTTTTTGCTCATGGTGTGAGTGTGGTGTGGTCAATGACGACGAAGGCCAGGGCGTGGTCGCCCTCGTCAGACAGGGAAACATGGGCTTGCCAGGGCCGCTGCGCGAACCATTGAGCCAAGGGGCCACTGAGGTGCACAGATGGCTTGCCCAAGTCATCGAGAAGGATCTGGCAGTCGCGCCAACGCATGGGGTCGCGCACGCCCAAGCCAATGGCTTTGGCAAAGGCCTCTTTGGCGGCGAAGCGCGTGGCCAGGTAGCGTGCGCCACGCATTGCAGAAGCAGCCTGGCGGGCTTGAAACTCCGTCATTTCTGCCACACCCAGCAATTTGCCAGCGAAGCGCTCGCCCTGGCGTTTCAGTGCGGCATCGATGCGTCGCACGTCGCACAAGTCGGTGCCAATGCCTACGATCATGACGCGATCAAACCGCTAGAGCGCGGCGGGCGCGGATGGCCTCGGCCTTGAAGTCGGCAATCGCTTGGCGCATGCCGACAAAGATCGACTGGCCGATCAGGGCGTGCCCAATGTGCAGCTCAGCCACATCGGGCAAGGCGGCCACCAAGGCCGTGCTGCTGACCGTGTCGGCGCGCAGGTGCGGGTCACCAACCGGCAGGTTGGTGCTCAAGGCCAGGCCATGCCCGGCATGGGTGCGCAACCCCAGTGAGCGAGCCAAGCGAAGGCCCGCTTGCAAGCGCTGCATTTCATGCGCCAGGGCCGCTTGATCACCGTCCCACCAGGCATTCGCCAGGGCGCCCGTGTGCAGCTCGACGCAAGGGGCGCCTGCTCGGGCGGCCGCCTCGATTTGGCGCGGGTCGGCCCCGATGAACAGGGACACGCGCGAGCCCTTGGCGCTCAAGCGCGCGCACGCCTCGGTGATGCGCGCGAGTTGGCCGGCCACTTCCAGGCCGCCCTCGGTGGTGACCTCTTCGCGGCGCTCGGGCACCAGGCACACGTGCTCGGGTGCTGTGCGCTCGATGATGTCCAGCATCTCGTCGGTCACGGCCGCCTCGAAGTTCAGCGGCACGCCGATGTGGGCCTTCAGGCGCAACACATCGTCGTCGCGGATGTGGCGACGGTCTTCACGCAGGTGGAAGGTGATGATGTCGGCGCCGGCCTCGACCGCCAGCAAAGCAGCGGTGACCGGGTCGGGAAAGCGTCCGCCTCGGGCATTGCGCACCGTGGCAACGTGGTCGATGTTGACGCCCAGCAAGGGGGCATCGAACGCGGTCAATTGAGAGCCTGAGTAGGTCATGGTTGTGGCAGCTCCATCATGAGCTGGCGGGTGCGCAAGGGCTGCGACCCCAGATGATAGTGAATGTGCGTGCGCAACAAGTTTTTGAGCTCACTCAAAGCCGGCATGCACGCGGCCATCAGGCTGGGCACTGCGGTGCGACGCTCGCCTTCGGCCGCAGTGCGGCCCAGGCGCTGCGACAAGCAAGCCTCCATGGCCAGCAAGGTCGCCCCCGTCAGCAGCACAGGGCCACTGCCCGCTTCGCCGACCCATCGGGCCTGAACCACGCCCAAATCGGGATGGAACTCGTAGCTCGCATCGGCCTGAACCGCTTGGCCGTTGACGGTCTGCACGGCCAGATCAGGCAACAAGCCCAATTGCCGCAACAAGATCAACTCAAACGCGCGCAAGGCGGCCTGCAACAAGGTGGGGTCGCCCATGGCTTGCAAGGTTTGCGCATAGGCGTCGAACAAATCGGGGTGGGGGTCGTGGCGCACCATCAGGCGCATCAACAACTCGTTGAGGTAAAAACCCGGCAGCAAAGCGGCGCCACCGGGCCAAGCGGCCCCGCCAGCCCACTCGGCTTGGCGCAACAGCCACACCTCGGCTTCGTCAGACTTTTTTGCGCCGAAGCCCACCACCAAGCGCTGAAACGGCATCAACACCGGGCGCAACTGCGAGTACGGACGCTTGGCGCCCTTGGCCACGGCCACCACCCGCCCGTGCTCACGCGTGAACAGGTCGAGGATCAGGCTGGACTCGCTCCAATCGTGGCTGTGCAGCACATAGGCGATGCTGCCGGGACGCGCGGCTCGGGCCATGATGGCTTGGCTCTATGGACTTTGTGGGGCGCTGAGCGAGCGGCTCACTCGTAGCCGTAGGTGCGCAAACGGGCGTCGTCATCGGCCCAGCCAGAGCGCACTTTCACCCAAATCTCGAGGAAGACCTTGGTGCCCAGCAAGCGCTCCAGCTCGGTGCGGGCTTCGGTGCCAATGCGCTTGAGGCGCTCGCCCTTGTCCCCAATGACCATGCCCTTGTGCTGCTCACGCTCCACAATGATGGTGGCGGCCACACGCACCAAGCCCTTGGCGGTGGCGGCGGCCTTGGTCTTGCCCTTGGCGGGCACGGCAGGCTCTTCGGCGTATTGGTCAATGACCACCGTCGAGGTGTAGGGCAACTCGTCGCCCGTCAGGCGGAAGAGCTTTTCACGGATCATCTCGCTCACCAAGAAGCGGTCGGTCCGGTCGGTCAAGGCCTCGGCGTCGTACCACCAGCCTTGCTCGGGCAGATAGGGGCGCAACACGCCCGCCAAGCGCACGGCATCGGCTTCCTTCTGGGCAGACAGCGGGATGAATTCGGTGAAGGGGTGATGCGTCTGCATGGTCTGCAGCCAAGGGAACAGGTCTTCGCGACGCTGGACCAGATCCAGCTTGTTGGCCACCAAGATCACCGGCTTTTCTTTGGGCAAAAGCGCCAACACCTTGGCGTCGTCAGGACCGTAGCGACCGGCTTCGACCAAGAACAACACCACGTCCACGTCCGACAAGGTGGCCTGCACCGTCTTGTTGAGGTTGCGGTTCAGTGCGGCGGTACCGCGCACGGTGTGGCGGGTCTGGAAACCCGGCGTGTCAACGAACACGAACTGCGTGTCGCCGTCGGTGCGGATGCCCGTGATGCGGTGACGCGTGGTTTGCGCCTTGCGCGAGGTGATCGACACCTTTTGCCCCACCAGCGCATTGAGCAGGGTTGACTTGCCCACGTTGGGACGACCCACGATGGCGATCAGGCCACAGCGCTGCGCAGCGGGGGCCGCCTCGCCTTCACCACCGCCTTTGCGTGCCATGGACAAATTGGCCAGCATCGCATCCAGTGAGGGGTTGACCTCTTCAGAGACGGCAGGTGTGGACGCGGGTGCAGCGGGCTTTTTGGGCATGGATCGGTGTGAGGTGACGGTGAACGGTAAGGGCAAATCAGGGCTGACGAGGTGCCAGCTTGGGCTTTTTCTTGAGCACGACGGCGGGTGCCGCCTTGGGGGCTTTGCCGCCCTTCCCTGGCATGGCTTGCAGCTGGCTCAAAGCCAGTTGGGCGGCCGCTTGTTCGGCGGCGCGTCGTGACTGGCCTTCTCCTGTGACGGTCAAGTCCAGGTCAGGCAACACACAAGCCACCACAAAGGTTTGCTCGTGCGCAGGGCCACGCGCTTCGTCAATGCGGTAGGTTGGCACCGGCATCTTGCGCGCCTGCACCCATTCCTGCAAGGCGGTCTTGGCGTCTTTGCTCCAGCCTTCTAAGGCCGTATCGCCCACCACGGGCTCGAACAAACGCAAGACCAGGTCACTCGCCGCATCAAAACCGGCGTCTAGGTAGACGGCGCCAATGATGGCCTCGAGCGCGTCGGCCAAGATAGAGGCTCGCTGCGCGCCACCGCCCTTGGCCTCGCCTTCGCTGAGGCGCAAAACGCTGGGCAAATCAAGCTGCACGGCGATTTTGTGGAGCATCTCTTGGCGCACCAAATGCGCCCGCACGCGGGTCAGATCGCCCTCGTCACTGCGAACAAAGCGGCGGTACAAGAGGCCCGAGACGCCCAAGCTCAACACCGCGTCGCCCAAAAATTCCAGGCGCTCGTAGTGATCCGCACCAAAGCTCTTGTGCGTGACGGCGCGGGTCAGCAAGCCCGGATCGGCAAAGGTGTACCCAAGGCGCTGCTGCAAGGACACCAAAGCGGGCGCCACTACAACGGGCGTCATGGTGTGTGAGCGAGAAGGTGTGGCCATGAAAATGAATCGGGCCTGATCACAGGCCCGTGGAAGAACAGTCAGCTGAGTCGATGCCCAATCACTTGGATTGGCCCTGGAACTTGATGAGCAAGTAAACCGGCGGGAGCAGCTCGATTTCCTTGTCGTACGCAAACTTGACGACCACCTGCTCGTTCTCTTTGGTGATCTCGAGGTCGCGCGATGTGATCGCATCGACCCCATATTCGATTTGCTTGGAGCGATCAAACGAGGCCCGGATCTCTGGCACCGTGCTGCCACCTTCATGGGCCGCCTTGTTCACCATCGAAGTGATCGTGCGGTACTCGCCGATCGCAGGCGCCACGCGCATCAGCACCAGCGCGAAACTGCAAATGAGCACAGCCCAAAACAACAGGCCCACGAGAGAGATGCCTGACTGGGATCGGTGGACGACGAAGGGACGCGACATGTGACTCACCCTGACGTTTGATGCAATTCGGTATGGCGACGCTGTCGCGATCAGTGGAACAAGCCCACGCGCTTGAAGTCGCCGAAGTTCATCCAGATCACAAAGGCTTTGCCCACGATGTTTTCGTCAGGCACAAAACCCCAGAAGCGCGAGTCCTGCGAGTTGTCGCGGTTGTCGCCCATCATGAAATAGTGACCCGCTGGCACCTTGCACACCACACCTTCGCCACTGTAGCGGCAGTTTTCCTTGAACGGGAAATCTTCGATCGCTTGGGGCGGCACGAATGGCGGGCGGTCTTTGTCAACCAGGATGCGGTGCTCTGAGCCCATCAGCTTCTCGGCATATTGCAGCGAGTAACGCAGGCTGTCCTCATCATAGAACTCGGCCAGCGGTGTTTGCTCAATGGGTGTGCCATTGATGGTCAGGCGCTTGTTGATGTAGGCGATCTCGTCACCGGGCAAACCCACCACGCGCTTGATGTAGTCCAAGCTCGGGTTGACGGGGTAGCGAAACACCATCACGTCACCGCGCTCAGGCGTGTGAATCGGGATGATCTTTTTGTTGATCACCGGCAAGCGGATGCCGTAGTGGAACTTGTTGACCAAGATGAGGTCGCCCACCAGCAGCGTGGGCACCATGGAGCCCGACGGGATCTTGAAGGGCTCGAACAAAAACGAGCGCATGAAGAACACCGCGCAGATCACGGGGAACAAGCCAGCGGTCCAGTCCAGCCACCAGGGTTGCATCAAGATGCGGTCACGGGCCTGGGCCACATTGCCGTCAACCTGGGCGATGCCCTGGCTGGCCAGCTGCGCCCGGCGCAAGCGGTCTTCTTCAATCAGCTTGTCGGCAGCGGCCTGACGCGCAGGCTGGAACTTGTAGCGCTCGGCCAGCCAGTAAACCAGCGTGACCAGCGTCAACACGAACAGCAGCAACGAGAAATTGCCCTGCCAGCGACCGGCATACCAGCCACCCAAATACGCCAGCAAGCCAGCGTACAAAACACCCGTGATCAAACTCATCAATCTTCCACCTGAAGGATGGCCAGGAACGCTTCTTGGGGCACTTCAACCGACCCAATCTGCTTCATTCGCTTCTTACCGGCCTTTTGTTTTTCAAGCAACTTGCGCTTGCGGCTGACGTCGCCGCCGTAGCATTTTGCCAGCACGTTTTTGCGCAGGGCTTTGATGTTTTCGCGGGCGATGATGTTGCCGCCAATGGCCGCTTGGATCGCCACGTCGTACATCTGACGCGGGATGTGTTCGCGCATCTTGGCGGCCACGCCACGGCCACGGAATGCGCTTTGCGCCCGGTGCACGATGATGGACAGCGCATCTACCCGATCGCCGTTGATCAAAATATCGACCTTGACCACATCAGAGGCACGGTACTCCTTGAACTCATAGTCCATGGACGCATAGCCGCGCGACACCGATTTGAGCTTGTCAAAGAAGTCGAGCACGATTTCAGCCAGCGGCATCTCGTAGGTCAGCATGACCTGACGGCCGTGGTAGGCCATGTTGAGCTGCACGCCACGCTTGAGGTTGGCCAGCGTCATCACCGGGCCAACGTAGTCCTGCGGCATGTACAGATGTACCGTCACGATGGGCTCGCGGATCTCTTTGATGCGAGCGATCTCGGGCATCTTCGAGGGGTTCTCGACCTCGATGACGTCGCCACCGTTCAACTCAACCTCGTAGACCACGCTGGGCGCGGTGGTGATGAGGTCTTGGTCGAACTCGCGCTCCAGGCGCTCTTGCACGATCTCCATGTGCAACAAGCCCAGGAAGCCGCAGCGGAAGCCGAAGCCCAAAGCTTGCGACACTTCGGGCTCGTAGCGCAGCGACGAATCGTTGAGCTTGAGCTTTTCGAGTGCGTCACGCAACTGGTCGTATTCGCTGGCTTCGGTCGGGTAGAGACCGGCGAAAACCTGAGGCTGGATCTCCTTAAAGCCTGGCAAGGCTTCTTCGGCAGGGCCCGCGTTGTTGGGCAACTTCTTTTCGACTGTGATGGTGTCGCCCACCTTGGCCGCTTGCAGCTCTTTGATGCCCGCGATGATGAAGCCCACTTCGCCAGCGTTCAGCGAAGGGCGATCGACCGACTTGGGCGAAAACACGCCCAAATGCTCAGCCGGGTAGACGGCGTTGGAGGCCATCATGCGGATGCGTTCGCCCTTCTTGAGGGTGCCATCGACCACACGCACCAGCATGACCACGCCCACGTAGTTGTCGAACCACGAGTCGATGATCATGGCGCGCAGTGGGCCATCAGGGTTGCCACGCGGCGGCGGGATCTTGGCGACCACGGCCTCCAGGATCTCATCAATGCCCATGCCGGTTTTGGCCGAACAAGGAATGCCCTCGGATGCATCGATGCCGATGACGTCTTCGATCTCTTCTTTGGCGCGCTCAGGGTCTGCCTGCGGCAAGTCCATCTTGTTGAGCACCGACACCACTTCAACGCCCAGGTCGAGCGCCGTGTAGCAGTTGGCCACGGTCTGCGCCTCAACGCCTTGCGAGGCGTCAACCACCAGCAGCGCACCTTCGCAGGCCGACAAGGAACGGCTGACTTCGTACGAGAAGTCAACGTGACCCGGGGTGTCGATCAGGTTGAGGTTGTAGACCTTGCCGTCTTTGGCCTTGTAGCTCAGAGCGGCCGTTTGCGCCTTGATGGTGATGCCCCGCTCTTTCTCGATGTCCATCGAGTCAAGCACTTGGGCTTCCATTTCACGGTCACTCAGGCCACCACAGCGCTGAATGAGGCGGTCCGCCAGGGTGGATTTCCCGTGGTCGATGTGGGCAATGATCGAAAAATTACGGATGTGATTCATAAAAAAAAGGCACGTCCAAAGGAGTGACGCGCCTTCCAACAAAAACGTATGGCAACTGCTTGTTGGGCCCCCATTGTAGCGAAAGCCCCCCCGCGCAAGCCGCGTCACAGCCATCAACAGGGTCGTTGCGGATCTTCAGAAATCATTTACCCACAACTTATTCACAGACGCCTGTGGGCAAGTTCGACCCCTGTCATCTGGGGGCAGGTGGTGGCGGGCGAGAGGCTGGATTGTACGGGCAAACCAGCCCCCGACTCAGGAGTTATCAACAGCGTCTCGGGCTGTCTGAGCAGCCCAACACCCGACAAAACGCTGGGGTTTTCAAGCCCCAGCGACGCCGGATTGACTCACTGTGCGGGCCGGATCACCGCGTATTGCGCCCACTCACCACGGCGCACCAGCACACTGACTGGGCGCGTTTTGTCAAGTTTGGCGAGGGTCGACTCAAAGTCCTTCACGCCTGCGACCTTCACGTTGGCCACGGCCAGGATCACATCGCCCGGGCGCAAGCCGGCTTTGGCCGCAGGGCCATCCACCGCCTCGACCCAGACGCCGCCACTTTGCTTGAGCTCGCGCTTTTGCTCAGCGTTGAGGTCGCTCACGCTCAAGCCCAAGGCCGAGGCCGAGGAGGCCAGCTTGGCCGAGGGCGCGGCATCGGTGTCGGCATCGGCCTTGCCCTTGGCCTTGGAGCTGTCCAACTCGGCCACCGTGACCGTGAGGTCTTTGTAGCTGCCGCGCCGGAACACCTGGATGGCAGCCTTTGAGCCTGGCTTGGTGGCGCCCACCAAACGGGGCAAGTCTTGCGCTTTATCGATCGGCTGCCCAGCGAACTGGGTGATGATGTCGCCCGCTTCCAGACCGGCCTTGTCAGCCGGCGTACCAGGCTCGACGCCCTGCACCAGCGCGCCTTGCGCTTTACCCAGACCAATGGACTCGGCCACGTCTTTGGTCACCGGTGCAATCGAGACGCCAATGCGGCCACGGATGACCTTGCCGCCTGCGCGCAGCTGGTCGGCCACCTTCATGGCGTCGTCAATGGGGATCGACAGCGAAATGCCCTGGAAGCCACCAGAGCGGCTCAGGATCTGCGAATTGATGCCCACCACCTCGCCACGCATGTTGATCAGAGGGCCACCCGAGTTGCCAGGGTTGACTGCCACGTCGGTCTGGATGAAGCGGATCTCTTCGCCAGTGTCACGGGCCTTGGCGCTCACGATGCCGGCAGTCACGGTGTTGTCCAAGCCAAAAGGGGTGCCGATGGCCATGACCCACTCACCGACCTTCAAGCGCCCCACGTCGCCAATGGCCACCGCAGGCAGCTTTTTGGCATCGATTTTGAGCACGGCCACGTCGGTGCGCTTGTCCACGCCGACGATCTTGGCCTTGAACTCGCGCTTGTCGGTGAGGTTGACGTAGACCTCGTCGGCGCCATCCACCACGTGGGCATTGGTCATCACGAGCCCTTCAGGGCTGAGGATGAAGCCCGAGCCGACGCCACGGGGACGCTCCTCGCCACTGTCACTGCCCTTTTTGGGCGCACCCTTGCGAGGGTTTGGCGAAGGCATGGGCGTGCCGAAAAAGCGGCGGAAAAACTCCTGCATCTGCGCATCGGGATCGTCGGCGTCGTCGCCGCCATCGGCCACGCGCTGTGTCGTGCGGATGCTGACCACCGCAGGGCCAACGTGCTCAACCAACTCGGTGAAATCGGGCAGCCCCTTGACGATCACGGGCGCCTGCGGCGCTGCGCTCGTGGGCGCAGCCTGCGCTGGCGAAGCGCTGCTGGACAGCGCCACCGATTGCGCCTGGGAGGCGTGAGGGAACAGGCTGGAGCTCATCACCAGCCCCACGGCCGACACCACCGCGCCAACCACCAGGGTGCGACGAACCACGGAAGGGGTCGAAGATCCTGACTGAGAAGAAGACATCATCTGCAAAACCTCATGGAACGAGTACGGGTTGAACCTGAACGTCAGAGCCAGCAATATCGCCGACAGTTCGCCCTCAGGGAGTCAAGAAAAGTAAAGGGCCCAACGAGAAAGCCGCGGCCAGTGGTGACACTGTGCAGCGGCTCTGTGAAAACGTTTTAACACTCAAGGCAGCGAAAACACCACCTGCTTGGCGAGGTTGCTTTGCGAAGCGAACGAAGCGTCTGCAGCAACAGCGGCACGACGCGCGCCCCATGCTGGGTCGACCTGTGCGTCTCGAGCCAAAGCCTGTGCGACCGGCTCAGGACGGCTGAACGATGGCCCGGCCAGCGAAACGCTGGTGTCGCTGGACGCCCAAGCAGACGTCAAAGCGCCGTCCGGCTGAGCCACTTGCAAACCAGGTGGCAAAGCTGTGTTGTAGGCCATTTGACCCGACTCTGCACCGGTGCCCGGCGGGATGATTTGGCTGGACACCAAGGCGCCCACCACCATCACAAAACCTGCTGCCACAGCGAAAGGTCCAGCCCAAGCCAGCCGCTTGCGTGGCGCAGCCGAGGCCTCAGCGGCTGCAGCACGCTGAGCTGTACTGGGCTGAGGCGCCAACACCACCGGCTCTTGGGCCAAACGCGAGCGGAAATTGCGCAAGAAGGCCTCGGAGCCGCTGGCCTCAGCCAGGTCTTCGGAGCGCATGACGTCACCGATCAGGTGGTAGTCATGCCACGCCGCCCGCGCTTGAGCGCTGTCTTTCCACGACGCGCACGCACGCGCCACGTCACTGGCGGTGGACTCGCCATCGGCCAGCGCCGAGAGCGCATCGCGCCCCGCGGCATTGTCATTGAAACGATCAGACATGGATCTCAACCCCTCCGAATCACGCAAGCGAGACAAGCAAACATCGCCTCATGCGGTGATGGAGCGCCCCGCGGGCAAAAGGTTCACTTGAATTTACAACTTTGTCAGTCCTCGGATGGGGTCACCAGCGTTCGCCCCGGCGGGTGTCGAGCAGGGGACGCAATCGCGAGGCGATGGACTCGCGGGCCCGGAAGATACGGGAGCGCACAGTGCCAATCGGGCAGTTCATCAGCTCAGAGATGTCTTCATAGCTCAAGCCCTCAATTTCTCGCAAGGTGATGGCCTGACGCAGATCATCTGACAAAGCGGCAATGGCCTCGTTGACGGTGTCAGCGACCTGGCGGCTGGCCAGGATCGACTCAGGGGTTTCGCCATCGGTGAGCTCGTTCTCGACGCGAGAGCCTTCGCCCTCGTCGTCGCCCTGGGCACCCATGGCTGCTTCGGTCAGCAAAGGATCGCGCTTGAGACCGATCAGAGCGCGCTTGGCGGTGTTGACTGCGATGCGGTACAGCCAGGTGTAGAAAGCGCTGTCGCCCCGAAAGTTCGGCAAAGCGCGGTAAGCGCGGATGAAGGTTTCTTGCGCAATGTCTTCAACCAAGTCGACATCACGGACCATGCGCGCAATCAAGCGCTCAATGCGGCGCTGGTACTTGACCACCAGCATCTCGAAGGCGCGCTGATCGCCACGCTGCACCCGCTCAACCAAGGCCGCGTCGACGTCAACCAACTCGGGCGCGAGCTCTTGCATCGGCTCGCCTTCTTGGCGCAACACAGGAGCCCCCTGCCCTTGTTCTGGCTGCTCATCCATTGGCAATTCGTCACGCGTCGTCATGCGCGAAAACTCCTCTGGGGCTCATCTGGCACCAGCACCACAGTGGCAGGCCAGCCTGACTCACTGAAAGCAGGTGGGTGGTCTAAACCGGGCGAGATGCGATTGCGTGTCAACGGGCTTCCTGAGGGCGACGAGGCAAGATGTGCCGATGATGCCATTGCGCGAGCCTCGCCCCAGTCCATGCCCTGTGTTTCACGGGGGCATGACGTAGCCGGAACACGGCCTGTGGCTTCGGTGGGCGGCAGGTGCAAGCGCACACGCAATGAATGCACGCCGCCCCAAAGCCCGTCAGAGCGGATGTGCACCCGCTCGATCTGCAGCAAGTCAAGCCATGCCCAATGAACGACTGGCCGGCCATGCAAACCGGCCGTGTCGATGCGGATCAGCAGCCAGCGCTGTACGTCAAGGATCAGGGAAACCTGCGCAGGCTCGGTTTGCTTGTTGCCGCCAGCCACGCTGACACACCACCCTGTCGGCTCGCCATCCGCTGTCCGCCCGTGGCGACTGGATTTGATCGGCAAACCGGCCCACTGCAAGATGATTGGATCAGGGCGCGACATCCAGCCTCGCCAGAGTCGGATGGCATGCCAGACGGTCAGCGCCGTCAACGCCAACGTCAAAGCCAAGGGCGCCCATGAGGCACCCCAGGTGGCGGCGTCAAGCAACCAAGTCGCACACCACCAAACGGCGACTGCCACCGACGCCAAGATGGCGGCAGCGCCCATCGCGCGCAATAGCGGCACGCCAGATGCACCAGTTGAGACCTGCCACTGAACCTGAAGGTTCAATGGCAAGGGCACTCGGCCGGCGGTGGGCACCGCGCCACCAGCCGACATCAAACGCGCTTGAACACGAGCGAGCCGTTGGTGCCGCCGAAGCCGAAGTTGTTCTTCAATGCCACGTCGATCTTCATCTCACGGGCGGTGTTGGCGCAGTAGTCCAAATCGCACTCGGGGTCTTGGTTGAAGATGTTGATGGTGGGTGGCGACACCTGATGGTGGATGGCCAGCACAGAGAACACCGACTCAATGCCACCGGCGCCGCCCAGCAAGTGGCCGGTCATCGACTTGGTCGAGTTGACAACCAAATTCTTGGCGTTGTCACCAAAGGCCAGCTTGATGGCATTGGTCTCGTTGGCATCACCCAACGGCGTGGACGTGCCATGCGCGTTGAGGTACTGCACCTGGTCGGTGTTGAGCCCTGCATTGCGCAATGCGGACAGCATCGAGCGCTTGGGGCCGTCCACGTCTGGGGCGGTCATGTGATAAGCGTCGCCCGTCATGCCAAAACCAGCCAGTTCGGCATAGATTTTGGCGCCACGGGCCTTGGCGCTTTCGTACTCTTCGAGCACCATGACGCCAGCACCTTCGCCCAGCACAAAGCCGTCGCGGTCTTTGTCCCAAGGACGCGATGCGGTCTTGGGGTCATCGTTGCGGGTCGACAAGGCGCGCGCAGCAGCGAAGCCGCCAATGCCCAAAGGCGACACGGTGGATTCGGCACCGCCAGCGATCATGACGTCGGCATCGCCGTACTCGATCATGCGCGCGGCCAAGCCAATGGCGTGCAAGCCAGTGGTGCATGCCGTGACAACGCCAATGTTCGGGCCCTTGAAGCCGTACTGGATGGAAACGTGGCCCGAGATCATGTTGATGATCGAGGCAGGCACAAAGAAGGGCGAGATGCGGCGGGGGCCGCGCTCGGTGTAGTCCTTGTGCGTGGATTCGATCATCGGCAAACCACCGATGCCCGAACCCACCATGACGCCGATGCGCTCGGCGACCTCTGGGGTCAAGGCCTCGCCGGTGGGCAAGCCTGCATCACGGACGGCCTGCATGCTCGCAGCCAGCCCGTAATGGATGAAAGTGTCCATGTGACGGGCTTCTTTGCCGGGGATGTAGTCCTCGATGTTGAAGCCCTTGACCTCGCCTGCGAACTGGCAAGCGAACGCCGAGGCGTCAAATTTGGTGATGGTCTGGATGCCAGACTGCCCTGCAACCAGGTTCGACCAGGACTCCTGAACGTTGTTACCGACGGGGGTAACCAGGCCCAGGCCTGTGACGACGACGCGACGACGGGTCATGCTTGAGGATGAAAAAAAGTGAACAAGATACGAACAAGGCCCCGAAGGGCCTTGGCGGAACTCAACAGGCTCAGGCCTTGCTGTGAGCCTTGGCGTAGTCGATCGCCAACTGAACGGTGGTGATCTTTTCAGCTTCTTCGTCCGGGATCTCGATGCCGAACTCGTCTTCGAGGGCCATCACCAGTTCAACGGTGTCGAGAGAGTCTGCACCCAAATCGGCGACGAAAGCCTTTTCGTTGGTGACTTCAGACTCGGCAACGCCGAGTTGCTCTGCAATGATCTTCTTGACGCGTGCTTCGATATCGCTCATGACTCCTCCAGGAGGTGGTGCAAACAAACCGGGGATTTTACCGGCTCAACGTGTCATTACGCTGACGGTGGGCAAAAAAGGGAAATTGAGATTCCCCGGCGAAAATCTCAAAATCAATTCATGAACATGCCGCCATTGACGTGCAGTTCAACGCCTGTGATGTAGGCAGCTTGGGGCGAGGCCAAAAAGGCCACAGCTTGGGCAATGTCGTCAGGCTGACCCAAGCGCCCCAAGGGGATCTGGGCCTTCAAGGCAGTGTGCTGGTCTTCCGACAAGGCTTTGGTCATGTCGGTGTCGATGAAACCGGGGGCCACGCAGTTGACGGTGATGTTACGGCTGCCCAGCTCGCGGGCCAGCGCGCGGGTCATGCCGGCCACACCCGCCTTGGCGGCGGCGTAATTCGCTTGGCCCGGGTTGCCGCTGGCGCCCACCACCGAGGTGATGTTGACGATGCGACCGTAGCGCTGCTTCATCATGGGGCGCATCACAGCACGGCTCATGCGGAACACCGCCTTGAGGTTGGTGTCGATGACCGCGTCCCAGTCGTCGTCTTTCATGCGCATGGCCAAGGTGTCACGGGTGATGCCGGCATTGTTGACCAGCACGTGCAGCGCGCCGTGTTCTTTGAGGATGGCATCGAGTGTGGCGTCGACCTGTGCCGCATCGGTCACGTTCAAGACCAAGCCTTTGCAACCCTCGAACGCCGCGAGGCCCTCAGAGATAGCTTGCGCACCGGACTCGGTGGTGGCCGTGCCATAGACCTTCACGCCCTGTTGGGCCAAAGCCACGGCGATGGCCCGACCAATGCCGCGGCTGGCGCCGGTGACGAGCGCCACTTGCCCTTGGTAGGTGGTGTTGCTCATGCCAGCACCGCCTTGATGTCAACCAAAGAGGCCGGGTCGAACACCGTGCCGGTGACCAGTTCAGCGTCGATGCGCTTGACCATGCCGGCCAGCACCTTGCCAGGGCCGCACTCGATGACATGGGTCAAACCACGCGCCTTGAGCGCTTGAATGGTTTCGACCCAACGGACGGGACCAAACGCTTGACGGTACAAAGCATCGCGCAAGGCATCGGCCTCGGTGGCCACGGACACGTCGATGTTGTTGATGACGGGGATGCTGGGCACGGCAAAAGCGGTGGCTGCGAGCTTTTCCTTGAGTCGCTCAGCAGCCGGCTTCATCAAGCTGGAGTGAAACGGCGCCGACACCGACAGCGGCAACGCGCGCTTGGCACCGGCCGCCTTGAGCACCTCGCAGGCCTTGGCCACGCCAGCCTGGGTGCCTGCGATCACGATCTGCTTGGGGTCGTTGAAATTGACGGCCTCGACAGGCTCACCCACTTCGGCGGCAGCTTGTGCGCAGCCTGCTTGCACAGCAGCGGCGTCCAGGCCCAGGATGGCGGCCATGCCGCCCGCCCCTACAGGCACAGCCTCTTGCATGGCCTGTGCGCGGAAGCGAACCAGCGGCAGTGCATCTTTCAAGGTCAAAGCACCAGCGGCCACCAAGGCGCTGTATTCACCCAATGAGTGACCCGCCACAGCGGCAGGCTGCAAGCCGGTTTCAGTCAGCCATGCGCGCCAGCAAGCAATGCCGGCGGTCAGCATCACGGGCTGCGTATTGGTGGTCAAGTCCAAAGCCTCCTTAGGGCCTTCGGCGATTAACTTGACGATGTCTTCGCCCAAAGCGTCAGAGGCCTCGAGCAGGGTCTCACGCACAGCGGCGTGCCCTTCCCAAGCGTTGAGCATGCCCACGGCCTGCGAGCCTTGGCCGGGGAAAACAAATGCAAATGCGGTCATGAAATTCAAATCCTTCGTCTTCTGATGGGCGCCTGGGTGCTCAGTAGTCAACCAGCACCGCACCCCAGGTGAAACCACCGC
>JAVLFO010000162.1:0-2574 GCA_046052805.1 Aquabacterium sp.
GCCTGAGCGCCGCCAGCAGCGCGTACGTGACCTTTGACGTGTACAAGGCCGGGGGCTTGTTCAGTGGTTCGAATGACTTCCCCTTCACGGGCAAGATCGAGGTTGATGCTTACGTGGGCAACAACGCTGAAAACATCGGCGACTACCAGGCCACCAGCACAGGCTTGGTGGGCTCGTTTTCGACCACGCCGCTGTTTGTGGGTGGGGTTGTGAGCTTTGACGTCACCAGCATTTTCAACGCCGCCATTGCCAATGGGGACTCGTCCTTGGGCATTCGTTTGAAGGCCGCGCCACTGAACCCCTCGGGCGCTTGGACGTTCCAAAGCTTCCGCCTCACCTCTGACAACCAAGGCACCATCCCAGCGGTGCCCGAGCCGGAATCCTTGGCGCTGATGGCCGCCGGTGTGTTGACGGTTTGCACCTTGGTGCGGCGCAAAAAGACTCAGGGCTGATCGGGGGCGGCGCTGGTTTCGTCCGGCGCTGCCATGTCCTCTTCAGGGATGTCTTCGATCTCTTCCAGCTCTGGCTGGGTCAAGGCCAGGGGCAGGTTGCCCACCAGCTCTTTGGCCTGGGCCAGCACGTCGCCCAGGGCGCCTTGCAGGATGCGGGGCGCGAGGGCGTCATAGTCGAGCAGCAAGTCAAGCAGTGGGCCTTCCAGGATGTCTTCGCCCTTGCGGGTGATGAAGCCGTGGTTTTCCAGTCGCTTGAGGTTGGTGTCCAAGCGGGTTTTCTTGCCCAGTTGCACGCCAAAGTCGGCCAGCAGGGCGCGGTAAGGCACCAAAGGGCTCACGCTGGCGGCGGTGGGCAGCGGGCGCTCTTTGCCGAACATGTCGTTTTGGGACTCGCCCTCGGCGTTGGCGGCACGGGCGGCCTGGCGTTCGCGCTTGGGCAAGATGATCAGCGCCCACAGCACCACCAGCAGCGAGACCGCGTCGCGCGGCAGGTCGATGTTGTTGTGGCTGTTCAGGCCGGCTTCGCCGAACACCGAGGTTTCGGCGCCGCGCAGCAGGGCGACGCTGACGTGGTCGGCATACAGGTTGTCGATCAGGCGCAGGCCCACCTGGGCCAGGCGCTCTTGCGTGGCTTGCCACAGGTCGGCGTCGATCAGGGCGCGTTTGACCTTGGGGTGTTGGCGTGGCAGCCAGCGCCGCGCCAGCAGTTCGGCGGCCAGCAGGGCCGCGTCGTCCAGGTGGTTGCTCATGCTCGTTTGAAGGCCTTTTTGGTTTTCTTGGGCGCAGCAGCGGGTGTGATGACGACCTCGGCTTGCGCTGCGTCGTCGTCCTCAACGGGCAGCGGGCCGCCGGCGGCCAGCTCGGCCTCGGTCAGCAGGCGCAAGGTGCCCTGGCTGATCAGGGCCACGGCCTCGTCGTCGGTGGCCACATGGTGAGCTTGCAGCTGCCAGGTCCACGGGGCGCGGGCCAGGTCGCCCGTCAGGCCTTTGAGGGTCTTGGCTTGGGCGTCGCCCACCAGGGGCATCAGCTGCATGCGGTAGGCGGCCTGCGCAAAGCGGCCGCCCAGGATGGCTTCGTTGATCGGGCGCTCGCTGGGCGGTGCGGTGGCCGGCAGGGGCTGTCCATCGGCATCGGTCTGGTCTGAGGCCGTGGCGGCCTCTTCGGCCCACAGCGTTTGCCAACGGCCGAGCTGGTCGATCAGGCCGCCCAGCTCAGCGGGCAGGCTCAAGGTGTCGAGCGTGCCGCTGGCGGCTTCGGCCGGTGGTGGCAGGCCGGCGGCACTGGCGGCGCCGGGGCGGTCGCGTTCGAACTCGCCTTCGGCCACGTCCAGCAAATCGTGTTGGCTGACCATGACGGGGCGCACCGGCACCGACAGGGCTTCGCCCACCAGTTGGTACAGCGCGGGGTGGCCTTGCAGCCAAGCGCGCACGTCCGAGGTGGTCAGGCCCGTCGAGCCCAGGGTGACGCGTTGGCGGTCGGCTTGCTGCAGGGCGCGCGTGAACTGGCTGGCCATCGAGAGCAGGCGGGCCTGTTCCTGGCCGATGGCGCGGGCTTCGCGCTCCAGGCGCGGGTCTTCGTGCTCGGCGCGGATCAGGGCCGTGAGGGCTTGACCGGCGCGGTCCACCAGGGCCAGGGCGCGGTCAAAGCGGGGCTGGGCCAGGCGCAGGCGCGCTTCAGAGCCACTGGCGATGGCCTCGGCGAACTCGTCGTGCAGGCGTGCCAGTTGGGCGTGCAGGTGCTTGAGCTGGTTGGTGCTGACCAAGCCCAGTTGCTGGGCTCCGGCGACCTGGGCCAGCAGGGTGGCCATTTCGTCGTATTCGGCGGCCGGTGGCGTGGTCAGCGGGGCCAGGAGGCCGTGCACCTGTTGCGCCAGGGGGCTGAGGTGGTAGTCCTGCTCGGTGGCGTCCCACACCAGCAGGTTCAGGTCGCGCAGGCGCTTGAGGGCGCCATCGAGCGAGTCGGGCAGCAGGACGTGGAACAGGCGGTTGACGTCGTCGCGGCTCAGGCGTGCCTGGGGCTGAGTGGCCAGCTCCATGAAGCACCACAGGCGCAGTTGCACCAGGGCTTGCCCGCCGCTGAACAGACCCCGCAGGGCGTCGAGCACATCGAGCCTTTGGCCCAG
>JAVLFO010000163.1:0-3384 GCA_046052805.1 Aquabacterium sp.
GCCTGAGCGCACCGGCCATCCACGGCAAAGTGGGTCTGCGCGCCAGCATTACCGGTGAAATCGTGATGGACGGGGTGTTTTGCCCCGAAGAGAACGCCTTCCCCGAGGTGCGCGGCCTCAAAGGCCCCTTCACCTGCCTGAACAGCGCACGCTACGGCATCTCATGGGGCGCCATGGGAGCGGCCGAAGACTGCTGGTTCCGCGCACGCCAATACACGCTCGATCGCCAGCAGTTTGGTCGCCCCCTGGCCGCCAACCAGCTCATCCAGAAAAAACTGGCCGACATGCAGACCGAGATCGCACTGGGCCTGCAAGGCAGCCTGCGCTTGGGTCGCATGAAGGACGAAGGCACGGCCGCCGTCGAGATCACCTCGATCATGAAGCGCAACAACTGCGGCAAGGCCTTGGACATCGCCCGACTGGCGCGCGACATGATGGGCGGCAACGGCATCAGCGACGAATTCGGCGTGGCGCGCCACCTGGTCAACCTCGAAGTGGTCAACACCTACGAAGGCACGCACGACGTGCACGCGCTGATCTTGGGCCGCGCCCAAACTGGCATCCAGGCCTTCTTCTGAAATCGGTTTGGGGGCGAAGCTCAGTGCAAGGCGCTGCTGGCCTCGCCCTCGAACTCGATCAGCAAGCTGGCCATCTCAAGTGCACGCCACAGGTGGGCGGGCATCTGCATGATCTTGTCGGGCGTCTTGGCGCTGCGCACCCAGACACCGATTTCAACGTGCTGATCGGGCGTCAGCAGGTTCAACGAAAGCATCTCATCGAGCATGTGCATGATGGCCTCCTTGTGCAGCAATTGACTTCATGATCGCACAGGCCTCAAGCCCACAGACGTTGAAGTGCGACGCTGGGCGGCCCTTGATGCCTTGAATGAGGGGGTGCCGGCCGCTGCGAGGTCGCTCAAAAGTCCATGCTGGCCAGCAAGGCGTCCACATCGTCTTGCTGCAAGGCCTTGTCAGGCACTTGTGGGCCTTCCAGCTTGTGCATCTCGGCCTCGGCCTGCGCCAACTCAGGGTGCTCGCGGTCGCTGTCTTTGAGCACCATCAGCAGCTGCGTTTCGGTGCGCGTGATGATGTCCACCACCTTCTTGATCACCTGCCCAGACAGATCCTGGAAGGACTGGGCCATCATGATCTCGGTGAGCAGCGCGCTCTGGGCTTCGGCAAACAAGGCGGCGCGCTCGGCGTAGTCGGCGCACTGCTTCATCATCGCCTTGCACATGACCGGGCTGAGCTCGCCATCGGCGCGCTGGCGCAAGGTCTCGGCAATCTCTCGCCCGCGATCGGCCATGGCCGCGCACTCGGGCTGACCTTGGTCGATGGTGGACAAGACCTTGTGCGCGGCCTCTTCGGTGAGTTGGCCCACGTAGACCAAGCGGTCACGGGCATCCGGGATCTCGTGCGTCACCTCGGTCAGCACATGGTGAACGCCAAGACCATGCAAGGCGTCGTGCAAGGTGCGAGTGAGCTCGCCGATTTGCTCGGCGGTCTGCTGGGTGGGCTGCGGTGTCGTCATGGCGATTGAGGGCGTCCCGTGCTTTGTGGTGGCTGCGCACCCGGACACGACCTCAATCAGTGGCGCCGGCTGCGTTACATCATCGGCACAAACGGCAGCTTTCTTGAGCCACAAGCCGCACCGGGCGTGACCCAATTGGCACCTCCAGGCCGTTCAGCGGGCGCGTGGCGCTTTCGCTTTGGCCTTGGCTTCGACAGGTGCCGATGCAGCCAAGGCCTGGCCGGTGATGCCGGCAAACAGGGCAGCGGCTCGCACCTTGATTTCGAGCAGCTCGTCGGCGCTGACCGAATACTGACCCGTCGTGCGGTTGACCTTGATGCCAAATTCAACGTCTTTGCCGTTGTTGGTCAGGGTGCCGCAGGTGAATTGGTAGTCGTCGCTTTCGCAAGGCAGGCCTTCGAGGGCTGCGTCGTAGTCTTCGTATTCGACGCGGCTGATCTCGCCACTGGCCAGGTCGAGGTAACCGCTGGCGTCGATCACTTCGTCGCTCAGTTCATCGGCAATGGCAATGCGCACCTTCAAATCCACGTTCTTGTCCTTCAGCGTCTAAACCCGGATTTTTGCATGCCGCACCGCTCTGGCGCGCGAACGCGCTTTTGAAGTCCAATACAGACATGGAAGAAATGCACAACATCGAGCGGCGCCTGACCGAGCTGGAGATCAAACTGAGCTTCACCGAAGACCTGGTGGAAGACCTCAACCAGATCATCGTGCGCCAGCAACAGCAACTCGACGCCGTCATGCGCGAACTGCTGCAACTGCGTCAGCAAGGGCCCGACGACGGCACCGCGCCGTTTCGCAGCCTGCGCGACGAGCTGCCGCCGCACTATTGAAAACCGCGTCAAAGCCACGACAACCGCGTGATATGGGGTGATCATGCGCCACGGCAGGCACCGCCAACGCCGGATGCAGAGTAAGTTCAAGCGTCACCACACCGATCTCACACCACCATGAACAAAACCGCTGCCATGGGCCTGAGCGCCCTCGTTTTGCTGGGCTGCACCAGCGCGCCCCTGGGGCAAGCGGTGGCCGCGCCGGTGCCCGCCCTTCAGGCCGTGTCCAAGATCGACCTGACCCGTTACCAGGGCCGGTGGTACCAGATCGCCTACTACCCCAACGCGTTTCAAAAGCAGTGCGTGAGCGGCACCACCGCCGACTACCAAAACATGAGCAACGGTCAGGTGATCGTGACCAACACTTGCACCAAGAGCGACGGCAGCCCCAGCCAAGTGGTCGGGCTGGCGCGCCTGCAGCAACCGCGTCTGCTTGGCATTGCCCTGGCGCCGGGCGTGCCTCAAAAGCTGGAAGTGCGCTTTGCCCCCAGCTGGCTGTCGTGGGTGCCGGGCGTGTGGGCGCCTTACTGGGTGATCCAACTGGCCGATGACTACCGCTACGCCGTGGTCGGCGAGCCCTCGCGCCAGTACCTGTGGATCCTGTCGCGCACGCCCACCTTGGCTGCCAGCGACCGGGCGCAGATCACCGGCATGCTGCAGCAGCAAGGCTACGACCCCGCCAAGCTGCAAGAAGAGCCTCAGCCCAAAGCGGTGCCAGCAGTCGCTCCATGAGGCGGTAACGCGGGCATCCCCTGAACCCGATTTGTCACCAGGGGACAAGGCTGGGGCGGGAGTCCGGCACAATCAGCCCCCATGACCGAGGCGAGCCTTCCCGACCCCACCGCAGACGCCCTTGAGGGCCGGGGCTTTGACAGCCACTTCCGAGACCCCGAATTTGCCCCCGAACAGCCCCTGGCCTGGGCCCTGGGCCAAAGGCTCGATGTGCTCGACGCCCTGCGGGGTCTGTTCAGCGGCGGGCAAGCCCTGGTGCAACTGCGCCTGTGGTGCTTCATGGAGCTGG
>JAVLFO010000164.1:0-6872 GCA_046052805.1 Aquabacterium sp.
GCAGCACGCCCTTGTAGCGCAGCATCTTCGGGCCGTACACCTGCACGATCGAGCCGAGGAAGTCTTCCAGCTTGGCAGCGTGGAAGGCGCGGTCGCTCTTGAAGGCGAAGCTCTTCACGTCGTCGTCGTGCGCATGGTGGTGCGGGTGGTCACAATGCTCGCCATGCTCGAGGTCGTGATCATGGCTATGAGAGTGAGCATGCCCGTGTCCGCCCTCTTTGAGGAAGTCGGGATCGATGTCGAGCTTGGCGTTGAGGTTAAAGCCCTTGAGGTCCAGCACGTCAACCAGTGGCACTTCGCCGAAGTGCACGCGGCGCTGAACAGCGCGGGGGTTCATGTGCTTGATGCGGTGGCTCAGGTCGTCGGCCTCGGCTTGGGTGACCAAGTCCGTCTTGCTCATGAAGATCTGGTCGGCAAAGCCCACTTGGCGACGCGCTTCTTGGCGGTCGTTGAGTTGTTGCTGGCCGTGTTTGGCGTCCACCAGGGTCACGATGGCGTCGAGCAGGTAGAGCTCGGCAATTTCGTCGTCCATGAAGAACGTTTGCGCAACGGGGCCAGGGTCAGCCACACCGGTGGTTTCAATCACCACGCGGTCGAAGGTGAGGGTGCCGGCCTTCTTTTGCTTGGCCAAGTCGGCAAGGGTTTCGCGCAGGTCTTCACGGATGGTGCAGCAGATGCAGCCATTGCTCATCTGGATGATCTGCTCCTCGGTATCGGCCACGAGGATGTCGTTGTCGATGTTCTCTTCGCCGAACTCGTTTTCGATGACGGCGATGCGTTGACCGTGGGCTTCAGACAAGATGCGCTTGAGCAGCGTCGTTTTGCCGCTGCCAAGGAAACCGGTGAGGATGGTGACGGGGATCAGGCTCATTCCCTAAGTGTAGCCCGCTACGTCCGTGCTGCCCGGGTGTGCGTGACGTAATTGACGCACGCATGGGGTATTCTTGGGGCACCTCAACAAAGACACCCCCTCCGTGTCCGAACCTTCTCATGGTCGACCGTCCAAGGTCGACAAAACCCACGCCTCCCCGCGAAAGCGGGACCGCGATGCGCGCAGCCTGTTCGTTCGGCTGGCTGAATTCATCTCTCCCGGCCCTGATTCGACCGCTGAATTGATTGCGACCTTGGCCGATGCCGAGCACCGCGAGCTGATCGAGCCCGAGTCTCGTGTGATGCTGGAAGGCGTCATTCGCATGGCCTCGATGACGGCCGGCGACGTGATGGTGGCTGTGCGCCGGATGGACCTTCTGGACATTGACGCGCCTTATGACGAGTTGCTTGCCCAGGTCATTGACACGGGGCACTCGCGTTTTCCTGTTTTTGACGGCTCGCGCGACAACATCATTGGCATGCTGATGGCCAAGGACTTGCTCAAACTGCAACGCGCTCCCGAGCTGAACTTGCGCACCTTGCTGCGAGCGCCCTTGTTTGTGCCCGAGTCCAAGGGCTTGAACGAGTTGCTGCGCGAGTTCCGGTCGAACCGCAGCCATCTGGCCATCGTCATTGATGAGTTCGGCAAGACAGCGGGTTTGATCACAATCGAGGATGTCTTGGAAGAAATCGTCGGCGAGATTGAGGACGAGTTTGACGACGAGGACGGCGAGTCCAGCATCTTCACCTTGGCCGATGGCAGCCAGCGCGTGGCCGGCGACACCTTGATCGCATCGGTCAATGAGGCGTTTTCGACGCAGCTCTCGGAAGACGCGTTCGACACCATTGGCGGCTTGGTCGCGCAAGAGCTGGGGCGCGTGCCTCGCCGTGGCGAGCACGTTGACGTGGGCGGTTTGCGTTTCAGCGTGATGCTGGCGCGAGGCGGTGCGGTGCGCTGGTTCAAGGTGACTCGCGCCCCCGACATCTCCGAGTCGGCGGAACACTGACGGTGTTTGGCACGGTGAGGGCGTCTCAGCAGGCGCAAGAGGCCGCGCCTGGCGTCTGGCGATCGATGTTGGCTCCTGCTTTGGCCGGAGCCCTTCACGCGTTTGCTTTGTCTCCGTGGGTGGCTGATTGGGCGGCGTGTGCGCCTGCGCTGGTGCAGTCTGTGGCGCTGTGGTGCCTGCTGCGCAAGCTGGCGCATTCGGCCTCGCCTGGCCGCGCGGCGGCGGCGTCTTGGGCGTATGGCACCGCTTGGGTCATGGGCGCGACGCTGTGGTTGTATGTGAGCCTGCATCAGTACGGCGGCTTGCCGTCGTGGCTGTCCGTGTTGGCTGTGGCGCTGCTGTGTGGCGCTTTGTCTGGCTACATGGCTTTATTGGGCTGGGCGTGGCGTCGATGGCGCTTGGGCACGGTCGCGTTTGACGCCTTGTTGTTTGCCGCCTTGTGGGCGCTGGCCGAGATGGCCCGCGCGCAAATCCTCACGGGCTTTCCTTGGGGTGCCAGTGGATATGCTCTGATCGACACCCCCTTTGACAAGCTGGCGCCATGGCTTGGCGTGTACGGCATGGGTGCGGTGTGGGCTTGGGGTTGCGCTGTGTTGGCACTGGCGTGGCGGGCTGAGGCTGGCTCAGCGCGCGCTTGGCCGGTGGTGGCCGCGGCCATCGCGAGCTATTTGGCTTTGTGGTGGAGTGGGCCACACGCCTTCACGCAAAACCTTGGGAAGCCTTTGACAGTCACGCTCTTGCAGGGCAATGTCCCCCAAGAGCAGAAGTTCGATGCCGAATGGCAAGTGCCCATGTTGGTTTGGCATGCCCAGCAGCTCATGCAGGCGCCTGGTCAGTTGGTTGTGGCGCCTGAAACCGCGATTCCGCTGCTGCCTTCGCAGCTGCCCGAGGGGTACTGGCGTGAGCTGAATGCGGCCTTTGCCGATGGGCGCCATGCCCTGCTGGGCCTGCCTTTGGGTAACTTCGACGTGGGCTACACCAACTCGGTCGCGGGCTTGTCGGCGAGCTCAGCCGAGCGCCCTGATCTGTTTTACCGCTATGACAAGCACCATCTGGTGCCCTTTGGCGAGTTCATTCCCACCGGCTTTCACTGGTTCGTTCGCATGATGAACATGCCTCTGGGTGACTTCAGCCGTGGCCCCGTCGCCGCGCCGTCGTTCACGGTGCGCGACCAGCGGGTGGCCCCCACGGTTTGCTACGAGGACTTGTTCGGCGAAGAAATTGCCGCGCGTTTTGTCGATGCTGGCCTGGCGCCCACGATGCTGGCCAACGTCAGCAACTTGGCTTGGTTTGGTGAGTCGGTCGCCATCCATCAGCATTTGCAGGTGGCACGCTTGCGCTCGATGGAGTTCCAGATCCCGACGCTGCGTGCCACCAACACCGGCGCGACGGTGGTCATTGACGCCACTGGCCGGGTGACCCACCGCTTGCCCAACAACACCCGAGGCGCCTTGCAGGCCGAGGTGCAAGGCCGGCAGGGTGTGACCCCCTTTGCGTGGTGGGCTGGGCGGTTTGATTTGTGGCCGATGTGGGCTTTGGGCCTGTTCGTCGTGGCCTTGGCTCGGTGGCGCCACCGCCATTCACTAGAATCGAGGGCAAGCGCGAGGCCTTGATCCTTGTAGCAAGCCCGAATCATGTTTGACAGATGGCGTTGTGTTGGCTCAGGCCGCGCAGCGCCCAACCAGGCAAAAACAACACCATGCTGACTTTCCAGCAACTGATCCTGCGTTTGCAAAGCTATTGGGACGCCCAAGGCTGCACCTTGCTCCAGCCCTATGACATGGAAGTGGGTGCCGGCACCAGCCACACCGCCACGTTCTTGCGCGCCCTGGGCCCCGAGCCCTGGAAAGCCGCCTACGTGCAGCCCAGCCGCCGCCCGAAAGACGGCCGCTATGGCGAGAACCCCAACCGCCTGCAGCACTACTACCAGTACCAGGTGGTGCTCAAGCCCGCGCCGGCCAACATCCTGGAGCTGTACCTTGGCTCGCTCGAAGCCCTGGGTTTCGATCTGAAAAAGAACGACATCCGCTTTGTGGAAGACGACTGGGAGAACCCCACGCTGGGCGCCTGGGGCCTGGGCTGGGAAGTTTGGCTCAATGGCATGGAGGTGACGCAGTTCACTTACTTCCAGCAGGTCGGCGGCATCGATTGCAAGCCCATCACCGGCGAAATCACGTATGGCTTGGAGCGCGTGGCCAAGTACCAGCAAGGCGTTGAGAGCGTGTATGACCAGGTCTACTCGAAGGACCCGGCAGGCAACGTTGTGAAGTACGGCGATGTCTTCCACCAAAACGAGGTGGAGCAGTCCACCTACAACTTTGAGCACAGCAACGTCGAGTTCTTACTGGGTGCGTTCACGAACTACGAAACGCAAGCCAAGTACCTGATGGAGCAGCAATTGGCCCTGCCGGCTTATGAGCAAGTGCTCAAGGCCGCCCACACCTTCAACTTGCTGGATGCGCGCGGTGCCATCTCGGTAACCGAGCGCGCAGCCTACATTGGCCGCATCCGCAACCTGGCTCGCGCCGTGGCTGCCAGCTACCTCGACAGCCGTGCGCGCCTGGGCTTCCCGATGGCCCCCAAGGCCTGGGCCGATGAAGTGATCGAACAAATTCAGAACAAGAAAGCTGCCTGAGCATGACGTCAACCAATCTCAAGGCCAACCTGCTGGTTGAACTGTTTGTGGAAGAGCTGCCCCCGAAGGCACTCAAAAAACTGGGTGAGTCGTTTGCCTCGGTGCTGGCCGACAGCCTCAAGTCCCAAGGTCTGGCCGCTGCAGGCGCGGTGGTGAGCTCGTTTGCCTCGCCGCGCCGCTTGGCCGTGCATGTCACCGGTGTGTTGTCCAAAGCCGCTGACCAAGCTGTCCAGCAAAAATTGATGCCGGTGGCTGTGGGCCTGGACGCGGCGGGCCAAGCGACGCCGGCCCTGCTCAAGCGCCTGTCGGCACTGGGTGCCGGCGCCGAGGCTGTGCCCCTTCTCAAGCGCGCACCCGATGGCAAGGCCGAGGCCTTGTTTTTTGACAGCATCAAGCCAGGTGCGGCCCTGGCCGAAGGCTTGCAAAAAGCCATCGACGAAACGCTGGCCAAGCTGCCGATCCCGAAAGTCATGACCTACCAGCTTGAGCAAGGCGAGGGCGAGGGCTTTCAGCCGGGCTGGACCAGCGTCAATTTCGTTCGTCCGGCGCACGGTCTGGTGGCGCTGCATGGCGACCAGGTGGTGCCTGTGGCGACGCTGGGCCTCAAGGCCGGTCGCGCCACCCAGGGCCACCGTTTTGAAGCGCGCGTGAGCCCTGTGGTGCTGCAGAGCGCCGACACCTATGCGGCGCAGTTGCAAGACGACGGCGCCGTGATCGCGAGCTTCGAGGCGCGCCGTGCCGAGATCGTTCGCCAGCTGGCTGCTGCGGCTGCTCAGGCGGGTGCCAACCTCAAGCCCATTGAAGACGACGCTTTGCTGGACGAGGTCACCGCACTGGTCGAGCGCCCCAATGTCTTGACCGGTCGGTTCGAAGAAGCCTTCCTGGATGTGCCTCAAGAGTGCTTGATCCTGACCATGAAGGCCAACCAGAAGTACTTCCCTTTGCTGGACACCAGCCCTGGCAAGGGCGGCAAGCTCAGCAATGTGTTTTTGATCGTCAGCAACATCAGCCCCGACGACGCCAGTGCCGTGATCGGTGGCAATGAGCGTGTGGTTCGCCCGCGCTTGGCCGACGCCAAGTTCTTCTTCGACCAAGACCGCAAAAAGACGCTGGCCTCACGCGTGGAGGGCCTTGCCAAGGTCGTCTACCACGGCAAGCTGGGCACGCAAGGTGAACGCGCTGAACGCGTGCGCGCCATCTCGCACACGATCGTGCAACAGCTGAGCTTGGGCACGGTGCCGTTCACGGTCGATGCCAAGGATCACTTTGAGGTGCTCGACAGCAAGGCCCAGCAGGCGGCCTTGTTGGCCAAGACCGACTTGCTGACCGACATGGTGGGCGAGTTCCCAGAGCTTCAGGGCATCATGGGCGGCTACTATGCGCGCCACGAGGGCTTGCGTGACGGTGTGGCCACTGCCATTGAAGATCACTACAAGCCGCGCTTTGCCGGCGACAGCTTGCCGCGCAACCACACCGGTACGGTGGTGGCATTGGCCGACAAGCTGGAGACCCTGGTGGGCTTGTTCGGCATCGGTCAGTTGCCCACGGGCGACAAAGACCCGTTCGCGCTGCGTCGCCATGCCCTGGGCGTCATCCGGATCCTCGTTGAAAACAACCTGCCGCTTGACCTGCCCGCGCTGATCGATGCTGTGGTGCCGGCTTTTGGCGACCTGATCACCAACCCCAGTGCGGCGCTGCTGAGCTTCATGTCTGACCGTTTGGCCGTGTCGCTGCGCGAGCAAGGCTACAGCGCGCAAGAGGTCGATGCTGTTTTGGCGTTGCAACCTCGCCGTCTAGGCGATGTGCCTCGCCGCCTGGCTGCGGTGCGTGCCTTTGCGGCTTTGGCCGAAGCGGCTTCGCTGGCTGCGGCCAACAAGCGCGTGGGCAACATTTTGAAGAAGGCCGAGGGCGCAGTTGAAGCCAAGGTCGACGCTGCCTTGCTCAAAGAGGTGGCAGAAGTCGCGCTTTTCGAGGCCTTGTCGACCGCTACCCCGAAGGCGCAAGCCGCGTTTGCCGAAGGTGACTACACTGCCTCTTTGCAGGCTCTGGCCGTGCTCAAGTCACCCGTTGATGCCTTCTTTGACAGCGTCATGGTCAATGCCGACGACGCGGCCTTGAAGGCCAACCGTTTGGGCTTGCTGGCCACCTTGCACCAGGCCATGAACCAGGTCGCCGACATCTCCAGATTGGCGGCTTGATCTGTCAGCGCGCAACCACCCCGGAGAGGTCATGAAGCTGGTCATCCTCGATCGTGACGGCACCATCAACCACGAGCGTGAGGACTACATCAAGTCCAGCGACGAGTGGGTGCCGTTGCCTGGCGCGCTGGATGCGATTGCACGCTTGAACCACGCCGGCTG
>JAVLFO010000165.1:0-6278 GCA_046052805.1 Aquabacterium sp.
TCAGGTGCGCGGCCACATGGGCGTAGCGACCGATGTGCTCGCCCAGGCCATGCACGATGACGGCCACGCCGCGCGGCGCTTGCCCGGCGGCCAAGGGCCAGTGTGTGATGGCCAGTGGCAAGCCGTCGCGGGTGGTCACGGTGGCGGGGAAGGGTGTGTTCATGTGGGCTCCTGATCAGGGGGCTGTGGGCGTGTTGCGTGGCGCGCTCAGGCCTGGCTGGCTGCGCGGGCTGAGTTCAGCCAGCTCAGGCCATCGCGCGTGGCTTGGCCGGGCGCGGTGGGCACGGGGCTGCGGCGCGGTTTGTACTCGCAGCCGATCCAGCCGTCCCAGCCCAAGTCGCGCAGGGTGTTGAGCAGGTACGGGTGGTTCAGCTCGCCGTCGTCGGGCTCGCCCCGATCAGGCACAGCGGCGATTTGCACATGCCCGACCCGGCCCGTGGGCAGCCACTGGCGCAGGCGCGCGGTGATGTCGCCCTCGACGATTTGGCAGTGGTAGAGGTCCATCTGCACCTGTACGTGGGCCGAGCCAATGCGCTGCACCAGCGCGTGCGCCTGGGCTTGGTGCGTGAGCAGGTAGTGCGGCATGTCGCGCGGGTTGATGGGCTCGATGGTCAGGATGCGGCCGTGTTGCTCGGCTTGTGCGGCGGCCCAATGCAGATTGGCCTCATATACCGACCACGCCGTGGCGAAGGCCGCGGCAAACGCGCTTGGGTTGGGATCGGGGGGCACGAGCCCGGCCATCACGTGGATGCGTGGGCAGTCGAGCGTCTGGCTCAGCGCCAGGGCGTCGCGCACGCTGCGCTGGAAGTCGGCCTCGCGGCCCGGCAGGCAGGCCAGTCCGCGCTCACCTTGGGCCCATTGGCCGGGTGCGGCGTTGAACAGCACCAGTTGCAGCCCGGCATCGCGCAAACGCGAAAGCACCTCTGGGGTGGGGTGCTCGTGGGGGAACAGACATTCGACCCCGGTGAAGCCGTCTTGGGCGGCCGCCGCAAAGCGGTCCAAAAAGGGCAGGTCGGTGTAGAGCCAAGACAGGTTGGCTGCGAACTTCAGGGCTTGGGCTGACATGGTTGGGGCTGCGAGTCGACGCAGCCCCTGAGGTTATCTCAGCTCAACGCTCGCTGGTTCAGAAGGTTTCCCAATCACCGTCGTCGTGTGGCGCTGCGGTTGCCTTGGCCATCACCGGCTCGCTGGGTGCGGGCAGGCTGGGGCGCTTGAGCGGCTCGGTCCGGGCGGCTGGCGCACTGTGGGTGCTGGCCGCGCTGGCTTTGGTGATCGGCTTGACAGGTGTCATGCTGGGCTTGGGCAGCGCTTTGGCCGCTGTCTTTGGGGCGCTGCTGACACCGGCTTTGGCCACCACGGGTGCGGCGTTGACCACATGGGCGCTGACCGCCGGCGTGCTGATGGCCACCACCGGGGTGTGGCTCATGCCGCGGCTCGCGCCCAGTTTGAACGACGACACGGCACTGGCCAAGCGGCCGGCCTGGTCCTTGAGGCTTTCGGCAGCGGCTGCCGATTGCTCGACCAGGGCGGCGTTTTGCTGCGTCATTTGGTCCAGCTGGTTGACCGACTGGTTGACGTTGCCGATGCCTTGGCTTTGCTCGGTCGATGCCGCGCTGATCTCGCCAATGATGTCGGAGACGCGCTGCACGCTGGTCAGGATCTCCACCATCGACGAGCCCGCGTCTTGCACGAGCTTGGAGCCCGACTCGACCTTTTCGCTCGATGCGTTGATCAGGCTCTTGATCTCTTTGGCGGCCTGGGCGCTGCGCTGGGCCAGGGTGCGCACTTCGCCGGCCACCACGGCAAACCCACGGCCTTGCTCGCCAGCGCGGGCGGCTTCCACAGCGGCGTTCAGGGCCAGGATGTTGGTCTGGAAGGCGATGCCGTCGATGACCGTGATGATGTCGTTGATCTTGCGGCTGGCGTTGTCGATCTCGGACATGCTCGAGACCACCTGCGAGACGATGTGCTCGCCGCGCTGTGCGGCGGTGGCGGCACCCGATGCCAGCTGGTTGGCTTGGCGGGCCGAGTCGGCGCTTTGGCGCACGGTGCCGGTCAATTGCTCCATCGAGCTGGCCGTTTGCTGCAGGTTCGAGGCCGTGTGCTCGGTGCGTGTCGAGAGGTCTTGGTTGCCGGTGGCGATCTCGGACGAGGCCGTCGAGATCGAGTCGGTGGCCTGGCGGATCACGCTGATGGTGTCGCGCAGGCGGTGCGTCATGGTCACCACCGAGGCACGCAGCGAGTGCTCATCGCCCATGCGGTGCGTCAGGTCCAGGTCCAGATCGCCCTCGGCAATGCGGCTCACCATGCGGCTGAGGTCGTCAGGCTCGTCGCCCAAGTCTTTCCACACGGAGCTGACGATGGCGGCCGAGGCCAGGCCCAGCACGGTCAACACGATCACGCCGGTCGCCAGGGTGACCCACATATTGGTGTTCACACCCTGGGTGGACTTGGCCTGTGCTTCATCGATGGCCGCTTTGGCGCCGCTGGTGTGTTGGTCCAACAGCTTTTGCAAAGTGGCCAGCGAGCTTTGCATGGTGGCCACTTGGTCGCCCGGGGCCGACTTGCTCAGCAAGGCGCGCGTCGCGCCGATGGCGGCAGTTTGGTAGGCGTCAAAAGCGGTGGTCAGCTCGGTCGCAATCGCTGCTTTTTCAGGCAGCTTTTGCATGCCAGCCAAAGCCTCGTGCGCCGACGCGACCATGGCATCGGTTTCTTTGAGTTTGTCGATTTCGCCCTCAGCGGCTGCGGTTTGCAGGGTCAAGCGCAGCTTTTCGGCGCTGCGGTCGACGGTGCTGACGTAGGCCATGTGCGGGTTATCGACTTCGTGCAAATGCGCCAGAACACCCGATGTGCGCTCACTCACCACAAAGCTCACGGCCACGCCGACCACGAACACCGCCGCGGCGCTGATGGGCAACATCCAGATTTTGGTGCGAAATTTCATTGTGCCTCCTGCAGCGGGGTCCCGAAATCGATGTCCACGGGCACCCCACTGAGCGTATCGGCATGATCGCGCCCGAACTGAAATCGAAAGCCGTGAAAAGTCCGGTTTCCCGAGCTCAATCGCCGCCTTCGCGCGGTCTTCCTACAATCGGGGCATGTCATTGCCTCACCCAGCGAACGCCGCCTCCCCAGCCCACCCATCGGTGGTGCGCCGCCCCATGTTCTGGGTGGCCTTGCTGTACTTCTCTGAAGGGCTGCCCTTGGGCATCTTTTACGACCTCTTTCCGGTCAACATGAGGCAAGTGGGCGTGAGCCCATCGGACATCGGCTTGCTCAGCCTGCTGGGCTTGGCCTGGACCGTGAAATTCTTGTGGGCACCGGTGGTGGACGCCTGGCGCGGTCACCGCCTGTGGATCGCCGCAGCCAACTGGGGCATGGCGGGCACCTTGCTGGTCCTGGCCATGAACCCCGATGCTTTGGGTCAGGGCGCAACTTGGCCCTGGGTGTTGCTGACGGCTTTCACGGTGCTCTCTGCCACCAATGACATCGCCACCGACGGCTACACCATCGAGCTGCTCAGCCAAGGGCAGTACGGCGTGGCCAATGGCTTGCGCATTGGCTTTTACCGTGCGGGCATGTTGGCCGCTGGTGCGATGCTGGTGGTGGCTGGCTGGGCCGGCTCGGATGGGCACACCAACTGGTCGGCGGCCTACGGCCTGGCGGCGGCCTTGATGCTCGCCCAGGGCGCGTTTTTGTTGATGGCGCCGGCACAACCACCGCGCCCGCCGCGCGACGCGCAGGCCGCTTCGCGCGAGTGGGGCGTGTTGCGCCAGCAACCCGTGTGGCTGTTGGCGCTGGGTTTGGTGCTGGTGGGCTTGTTGTGGCCCGTGCTGGGCCCGGTCCTCAAGCTGTGGGGCCCGGCGGCGGGCGCGCCTGTGGGCGACTCGGCCTGGCAGGCCTTGCTGGCCTGGTTGGTGGCGCACCAAAGCGCTTGGTGGTTCAAGGGTGCCATCCCGGTGGGGCTGATGTTTGCGGGAGCGGGGCTGATGGTCAAGGCCGGGCGCAGCCCGCAAGCGAAGGCCTTGGCCGATGGGCCGGCTTTTGGCGCGTGGGTGGGGCTGTTGGCGCGCCCCGGCATGTTGCCCGTGTTGCTGTTCATCTTGCTGTTCAAGCTGGGAGACGCGGCCATGGGCTTCATGGTCAAGCCCTTCTGGGTGGACGCCGGTTTCACGCCCGCCCAAATTGGTTTGGTCAGCGTGAACATGGGCATGGGCCTGTCGATCGCGGGCGGCCTGGTGGGTGGCTGGTACGTGGACCGCGCTGGCATCTTCAAGGGCCTGTGGGTGCTGGGCATCGCGCAGGCCTTGTCCAACTTGGGCTATGCCGCTGCGGCCTCGTCGGTGCCGCACTTGGCGCCCGGTGAGGCACTGGCTTGGTCAAGCCAGCTGGCGGTCTATGGGGCCAGCGCGGTCGAGAGCTTCACGGGCGGCTTGGGCACCGGCGCTTTCATGGCTTTTTTGATGGCCATCGTCAGCAAAGAGCGTGCGACCACCGAATACGCCATCTTGTCGTCCATCTTCGCGTTCTCACGCTCGGTGTCGGGCTGGGCTGGCGGTTTGGGGGTCGAGCACATGGGCTATGCGGCCTTCTTCTTTTTGACCTTCTGGCTCTCATTCCCGGCCTATGCGCTGTTGCCGGCCGTGCGGCGTATGCTCAATCCGCCCGCCGTGCGTTGAACCTGGGGCACCTGCCTTGGCAAACCGTTTCACCATGACCTTGAAGATGACGCACCAACCCTTTTCTCGCGTGGCCGTGGCCACCGCCTTGGCCGCATCGGCGCTGCTGACCGGGCTGAGCACGCCTGGCCCGGCCTGGGCCCGCGAGGGCGTAGAGGTGGGGCGACAGTCCAACTTCACCAAATTGGTGTCGGCCGAACAGGTGGAGGCCGCCGCGCAGCAACAGTACGCTCAGCTGGCCGGCGAGGCGCGCACCCAAGGCGCTTTGCTGCCCGACAACCACCCTCAGGTGCTGCGCTTGCGGGCGATTGCCAGCCGCCTGATCCCCTTCAGCTACGAGTGGAACAAGCGCGCCAGGCAATGGCAGTGGCAGGTGGTGGTGCTCAAGTCACCCGAGCTCAACGCTTTTTGCATGCCTGGCGGCAAGATCGCTTTCTACACGGGCATCTTGGATCAGCTCAAGCTGACGGATGACGAGGTGGCCATGGTGATGGGTCACGAAATTGCCCACGCCTTGCGTGAGCACGCCCGTGAGCGCATGGGCAAGACAGCGGCCACCCGGATCGGCGCCAGTGTGATCTCCAGCTTGTTTGGCTTGGGCAACACGGGTGATGCCTTGTTGGGCATGGGCAGCCAGTTGCTGACGCTCAAGTTCAGCCGTGAAGACGAGTCTGAGGCTGACCTGGTCGGCATGGAACTGGCCGCTCGCGCCGGCTACGACCCGCGCGCCGGCATCAGCCTGTGGCAAAAAATGTCGGCGGCCGCCAAGGGGGCTCCGCCTCAGTGGATGTCGACCCACCCGGCCAGCAACACCCGCATCCAAGACATCGAAGCCAACCTGCCCAAGGTGCGGCCTTTGTATGACCGCGCGCCCAAGCCCGACAAGCGTTGGGACGGCCCCACCCGTACCGGCATGGCCGCGCACGACCCCTTGCAGCTGGCTTTTTGGGGCAAGGGCGTGGTGCGTTTGGGCTCGGCTACCGAGACTGAGTCCGACGATCAGCGCAGGTAGGGGTTGAACTGACGCTCTTCGCCCAGCGTGCTTTCGGGGCCATGGCCGGGCGTGAAGGTGATGTCGTCACCCAAAGGCAGCAGCTTGCCCTTGATGGCCTTGATCAGGTCGGCGTGGTTGCCCTGCGGGAAGTCGGTGCGGCCAATGCTGCCGGCAAACAGCACATCGCCCACAAAGGCGTGCTGCAACTCGGGGGTGTAAAAAACCACGTGGCCCGGCGTGTGGCCAGGGCAGTGCAGCACCTGGAGCGTCTGCTTGCCCAGCGTGACCGTGTCGCCATCTTGGAGCCATTGCGTGGGCTTGAAGGCCTCGGCCTGCGGGAAGCCAAACATCTGGCTTTGCTGCGGCAGCGCGTCGATCCAGAACTGGTCGCCGGGGTGCGGGCCGATGATGGGCACCGACAGCGTGCGCGCAAGGGTGCCGGTGGCGCCGGCATGGTCGATGTGCGCGTGCGTCAGCCAGATGGCCTTGAGCGTGAGTCCGCGCGACTCGATCGCGGCCAGCAGCTTGGGCATGTCGCCGCCCGGGTCGATCAGGGCGGCCTCATGGGTGTCTGAACACCAGACCAGCGAGCAGTTCTGGTCAAA
>JAVLFO010000166.1:0-3721 GCA_046052805.1 Aquabacterium sp.
CGTCAGATGTGTATAAGAGACAGCACTGAGACGCGCAAAGCAAAGTGCCAAAACCGCGTCTTTTTGACATGTGCAAAGCGGGCAGATCGCGCCACACTGGTTGCCTTGTTCACCAGGCAACCGCGCACGCACCATGGCCGCTGACTTCACGTCTTTGCACAACGACTACGAACGCCAGGTGGTCGACCTTGTTTTGGACCTGGCCGAGCAGTACCCCCTGCTCAAGCAAGACCACCTGCCCGACGTGGCCTGCGTGGCGCTGAACCGCCTGCCGCCCCGCTACATCCGCCACCAAGTGGATTTGGCGTTTCACATGACCGAGAAAGAGCGCAACGACAGCGAGCAAATGATCCACGATGCCGTGGTGTTTGCTTTTGAGTTCGTGCAGGCGCGCTACGCGATGCGTGCGCGCCGCTGAGTCGCCATCAAGGCAGCCAGGCGTCTTTCTTTTTGGGCTTCTTGCACAAGATGGTGGGGAAGCTCACCGGCAAGGTTTGCGGGTAGTCGCGGCTGAAGTGCAGCCCACGGCTTTCTTGGCGCGACAAGGCCGAGCGCACGATCAGCTCGGCGCAATCGACCAAGTTGCGCAGCTCAAGCAAGTCGCGCGTGACGCGGAAGGCCGCGTAGTAGTCGTCGATCTCGCTGCGCAGCAGCTTGATGCGGTGCAGTGCACGCTCCAGCCGGCGCGTGGTGCGCACGATGCCCACGTAGTTCCACATGACCAGGCGCAGCTCGTCCCAGTTGTGGGCGATCACCACCTCTTCGTCGGCGTCGATCACCTGGCTGTCATCCCAGCCTGACAAGCGAGGCGCCGAGGTGGGGATCTGCGCCTGAATGTCGTCGGCGCAGGTCCGACCCAGCACCACGCATTCCAGCAGCGAATTGCTGGCCAGGCGGTTGGCACCGTGCAGGCCGGTGTAGGTGGTCTCGCCCACGGCATACAAACCGGGCAGGTCAGAGCGGCCGTTCAAGTCGGTCACCACGCCACCACAGGTGTAGTGCGCAGCCGGAACCACCGGGATGGGCTGCTTGCTGATGTCGATGCCCAGCTGCAAGCAGCGCGCAAAGATGGTCGGGAAGTGCTCTTTGAGGAAGGCCTCGCCCAGGTGCGTGGCGTCCAGCCAGACGTGGTCCACGCCGTGCTTTTTCATCTCGAAGTCGATGGCGCGGGCCACGATGTCGCGCGGTGCCAGCTCGCCCCGCTCGTCGTGCTCAAGCATGAAGCGGTGGCCGTTGGGCAGCTTCAAGAGGCCGCCTTCGCCTCGCAAGGCTTCGGTGATCAGGAAGCTGCGCTCTTGCGGGTGATACAGACAGGTCGGGTGGAACTGGATGAACTCCATGTTGCCCACACGGCAGCCCGCGCGCCAGGCCATGGCGATGCCATCGCCCGTCGAGGTGTCGGGGTTGGTGGTGTAACGGTAGACCTTGCCCGCGCCGCCGGTGGCCAGCACCACCGCCGAAGCTGGCAGGGTTTCAACGCGCTGGGTTTCGATGTCCAAGGCGTAGACGCCATGGCATCGGGCCGGCGCAGCTTGCTCGGTCTTTTTGAGGTGACGGTTGGTGATGAGGTCAACGGCCATCCATTTCTCACGCAAGGTGATGTTGGGGTGGCGCTTGACCTCTTCCAGCAAGACGTCGTGGATGGCTTTGCCTGTCGCGTCAGCGGCGTGCGCGATGCGGCGCACGGCATGGCCCCCTTCGCGGGTCAGGTGCAGGCCCAGCGGACCCTCGGGATCGGGCGAGAACGGCACACCGCGCTCAACCAACCAAGCCACGGCCTCGGCGCTGTGCCGGGCAATGAACTCGGCCGCTCGCTCGTCAACCAGGCCCGCACCGGCTTCTTGGGTGTCTTTGACGTGGGACTCGATGCTGTCGTCGCTGCCCAGCACGCCCACGATGCCGCCTTGGGCCCAGGCCGTCGCGCCTTCATTGAGTTGGCGCTTGGCCAGCACGATGACGGGCTGGCTCTCGGCCAGGTGCAGTGCCACCGTCAAACCTGCCAAGCCAGCCCCGATGATCACCACGGGCAGAGAGGAATCGGTCACACCAGTCATAGATTGCTTTGAGGCCTCGAGGCACAAGGTGACGCGATTCTATCGCCCGCCCCCATCCCACAGGGCAGGCAGGGCGACAGGGGGTGGGTCAAGCTGTCGTCAAGGCGTGCAGCGGGCGGCACCGCAATAGCGCTGGCAGAAACTGCACCCCCACACGGGCAACCACGCTGGGAAGCGGTAATACAGGCGGTTGACCTGGGCCATGACCTGCTCGCGGTAGGCAGGGTAGTGGAAGTTGACGCCCTCGACGGCGTAGAAGGTGGCGCCGTCTTGCTGGAATGTGAGCAGGCGCACGCTGTCGAAATAAGCGCTGTAGTCGTCGATCGACACGGGCCGAGTGGCCATCACGCGAACGGTCTTGCCATCGAGCGCGGCATAGTCCACGGTCAGATCGTCTTGGCGTGCATGCACGCTGCCCATGCCCAGTACCGGCACATGCGTGCCGGCCGCATAGCCAAAAATCGAGGCTGAAGAGTAGCCGTTCGAGGCCAGCACCACGCCCGGCGCGCTGGTTTGGCGCACCTGGGCCACCATTTGCTCGGCGCGCAAGGCCTCGACCAAGCGGTGGTAATAGCGCATGTGCTGCCATTGCGGCAGGCTGGTCAAAGACACCGCGACGCAGGCCAGCAGGTGCAGCGCCAGCCAAGCTTGCAGCCCACGCACCGTTGACTTGAAGGCGCCGACCGGCAAAGCCCACGCCAGCCACACAAACACAAAGGGGTAAAAGCCCAGCACCCAGTGCAGGCCAATCACCTTCTTGGCTGACATCAGGCCGAAGCACAGCAAGGGCAGCAAGGCCATGCCCACGGTCAAGGGCTGCGCACGGGCTGCGCGAGACAGCGCCAGCCGATGGCGCACACCCAGCCACAGCAGCACGGGGCCCATCAGGTAGGCCAACATGCCCACATAGGTGATTACATTGCCCCACGATGCCTCGGCCCCTTCGTTGCGGTTGAAGAGGTTGAACATGATGTTGGTCCAGCAGTGGTTGAGGTTCCACAGCACATTGACCGCCACCGCAGGCAGCGCGAACAACACCAAGCAGGCAAAGCCGCACCAGCGGCCTCGCGCAAACACCAGGAAATGCACGGCATAGGCCACGCCCAACAGCACCGCAAAGTACTTCGACAAGAACGCCAGGCCGATGAAGACGCCACTGAGCGCGTACAGGCGCCAAGCGCCCTGCCCGGCATCGCCACGCAACTGGCTGGCATGTTCGGCACGCACCATGGCGGCAGCCGACCACGCTGCCCACAAAATCAGGGGCGAGTCGGTCACGATCAAGGCATTGAGCCAGTTCAACGGCGCCAGCCAATACAACAGCAACGCCCATGCCGCGCGCTGGCGGTCGATCGGCGACCAGCCCCACCACAAGGCCCAGCCCACACCCAAAGGCAGCAAGGTGGCGGGTAGGCGCACCGCCCAGGTCGCGTCCCCCAGCAGCGCACGCGCACCCGCGATCCACCAAGCCACCATGGGCGGGTGGTCGTAGTAGCCGTAGTCTAAAAAGCGCGCCCACCAGTAAAACAAGGCCTCGTCGCCCGTCAAAGGCATGGCGGCCGACAAGCACACCCGCCAAATCAAAGCGCCCACGGCCACGCACCACAGGGCACGTGTGGGCATGGGCAAGTCGGGGGTGGCGGTGGCCTGGGCAGAGGTACGGCGCA
>JAVLFO010000167.1:0-3759 GCA_046052805.1 Aquabacterium sp.
AAGGCGATCAGGTTTTTGAAGTCGGTGCGACCCAGCTTGGCGGCGGCCTCCAAGCCGCCCAAAGGCGCAGCGCCTGGGCCTTCGCGGAAGTAGATCTCTGAGTAACACTCGTCAGAGGCAATCACAAAACCAAAGCGGTCGCTCAGCTCGAACAGCTTGGCCCACTCGTCCAGCGGCATCACCGCGCCGGTGGGGTTGCCCGGCGAGCACACGAACAAAAGCTGGGTGGTGGCCCAAGTGCTTTCTGGAATCGAAGACCAATCTGCGGCGAAGTTGCGAGCCGGGTCTGAGTTGGCAAACACCACGCGGGCACCCGCCAGCAAGGCCGCACCTTCGTAGATTTGGTAGAACGGGTTGGGGCTGACCACGGCGGGCCCGCCCGCATCGCGGTGCTGGTTGGGGTCAATCACGGCCTGGGCCAGCGCAAAAAGTGCCTCACGCGAGCCATTGACGGGCAGGATCTGCTTGGCCGCGTCGAGCCTGAGGCCGTAGCGGCGCTCGGTCCAGTCGGCACAGGCTTGGCGCAAGGCGGGCTCACCCGCTGTGGCGGGGTAGCTGGCCAGGCCATCCAAGGCAGCGCTCAAGGCTTCTTTGATGAAGGCCGGTGTGGGGTGTTTGGGCTCGCCAATGCCCAGGCTGATCGGGCGCAGGGCGGCGTTGGGGGTGATGCCAGCGGTGAGGCCGCGCAGGCGCTCAAACGGGTAGGGCTGGAGTTTGTTCAGCAGCGGATTCATAGGGCCGCATTATCCCCGGCCTTGGGGCTCAGCGCGATGCGGTCGATGCGATCGCTGAGCGGTCGCGGCCCTTACTCTTGGCCTGGTACAGGGCGCGGTCGGCGCGCTCCAGTGTGTGTGTCAGCGAGGTGGCGCTGGCGTGTTCGGCCACACCGGCCGAGAATTTCACCCTCAGTTGCGGTACGGACTCAGACACCTTGCACTCGGCCAAGGCCTGGCGCAGGCGCTCCAAGGCCACCACGGCTTTGTGGGTCGAGGTGTTGGGCAGCAAGAAAATGAACTCCTCTCCGCCCCAGCGCGCAATGGTGTCGGTGTCGCGCATCACCCCTTCAGCTGAGGACGCAAAGGCCCGCAAGGCTTCGTCGCCAACGCGGTGCCCGTGTTGGTCATTGACCTTTTTGAAGTGGTCCAGATCGATCAAGACCACCGTGAAGCGTTCGCCGTAGCGGTCAAAGCGCTTGACGCTGTCTTCCAGGCGCTCTTGCATGAATCGCCGGTTGTACAGGCCGGTCAGGGCGTCGTGCGTGGCCAGTTGTTGGACTTGCTCGAGGGCCACTTTGAGGTCACGACGCTGTGCGCTGAGGCGGTTCCGCCATGACGTGATCTGGTGGGCGCAATAAATGAGCGAGGGCACCGTTCCCAAAATGAGCTCGAAGCGCAGCAGTTCGAGGTTGTAGGGGTAGTAGACCGGATCGTGGTGCGACAGTACCCCCATGCTCACGCCCAGCAAGACCATGGCGCCAATCCCCACGGCGACCGATTGCTTGGGTGTGTGCGTGTACATGCCAAAGACCATCACGAGTGCGATCAGCACCAACACGACGCCTCGGTCATTGGGCCCGACGGCGGTGTAGGCAAAAGCGATGGCCAGCAGCGCAAACATGTTTTGCGGCAGCATCAAAGCGGGGTCATTGAGGTGTTTGGTCTTGCCCGCGCGCACCAAGCCATAGAACACCGCGTAGGCGGGTGTCGATGTGAGCAGCAGCAGGCGCGGCGCGAAAGGCTTGATCACGCCCAGGTCTGCTGCATAAAAAGCCGCGCTGCAGCAAATGGCATACATGACCGCGCACAGCAAGATCGCAGCGGTGCGTGCCCGCGTGTGGC
The DNA here is from genome assembly GCA_046052805.1 of Aquabacterium sp. Classification (GTDB taxonomy): domain Bacteria; phylum Pseudomonadota; class Gammaproteobacteria; order Burkholderiales; family Burkholderiaceae_C; genus Aquabacterium. Next base: position 1,839 of record JAVLFO010000167.1, read on the forward strand.
GGTCATGGCCAAACACGAAGTTGACCGCCCGCCCAACCGCCTCGACGATCGGGTCGCTGTTTTGCAGGCTTTGGCTGTGATCGCTCACGGTTGCAGCTCCACGGCAGTGGCTGGCACGGGTGCGGCGCCCTGCTGCGGCGCCAGCACGCAACGGTTGCGGCCTTGTTGCTTGGCTTTGTAGAGGGCCATGTCAGCGCGCTCAATGAGGTTTTCGAGCGACTCACCGGGCTGCGCCCGCGCAATGCCGGCAGACAGTGTGACTTTGAGATGCGCGTGCCCATCGAAGCCCAAGCCCTCCAGACCGAGGCGCAATCGCTCAAGGGCTGCCAAGCTGTCTTGCTCATTGGCGTGGGGCAGCATGAGCAAAAACTCTTCGCCGCCCCAACGGGCCAGCTTGTCGACCTGGCGCAGCTGACTTTGGGCGTGCTGTGCGAAGCTGCGCAAGACCAGATCGCCGGCGTGGTGCCCATGCTGGTCATTGACTTGTTTGAAGTGATCCAGGTCGATCAGCGCCACGCACATGGTCGTGCCACTGCGCTCGCACAGCTTGATTTCCGATTCCGCCAGGTCTGACATGACGCGCCGGTTCATGGCCCCGGTCAGCATGTCGGTGGTGGCCATTTTTTGCACGATGTGCAGTGCCTCGGTCAGCTCGTTGGCTTGACGCGAGATGCGGACGCGGATGTCGCTCACCCATTTTCCGATCAAGGACAAGGTCAACAAGGTCGATCCGCCCACCAAAAAATGCGCCAGCCCCAGGGTCAGTCGGTAGCGCTGCGGGTCGTGCATGCTCAGGCCGACCACGGCAGCCGCCAACAGCGCGGTGTTGTACAGGCCCAGTTGCAGCACCTGTACGGGCTGCAGCCTGAACATCGACATCACGATGGTCTGTGCCATCAGGATCATGACATTGGCCCGGTGGTCGCCAAGCTGGGTGTAAGCCAGCACGCAGCAGCTCAAGCTGAGCAAGGCGTGTGGGAAGGTCAGAACCGGGTCTTTGAAGCGCCGCGTCCAGCCCGAGCGGACCAGGGTGAAGACCCCGATGAAGATGCCGACACTGATCCAGGTCAGCTCCCAGGCAGTCTGGCGCGCCATCACGCCCAGCAATGCTGACTGCCAGATCACACCTGTGGTGACCATGTACGGGATGAGCGTGACCAACACGTACAAAACGTGTCTGCGCATGATGGGATCCCGCCCGATCAATGCGTCTCTCAGAGGAGTCAGCCTGAAGTGTGTCATCCGTACCCGATGTGTTGCCCGTGTTATCGACCACGCGGGCGCAAGCTTGAACACTTGGCTTTCAGGGCTGTGACACGCGTGGCGGCAGGTAGCGGGCGTCTGAGTAGGTCAGCAGCCATTGCGGTTTGAAGGCCACGAAGATGGCCACCAACATGCCCGTGCTGATGGCTTCGCCCCAGCCCAGCAGCCAATGACCGAGCATCCAGTCTTCCTGTGCCAATGTGTCGGGGCGCTGTTGCGCCAGCGAGGCCAGATACCCGGTGAGGGTGATGGCCAAGGCAGTGACGATGAAGCCCCGACCCAGGATGTAAACAAACAAGTGTTTGGGCAGCCAGCGCCGCATGCCCAGGCCCATGAGCAAAGCCATCGAGCCTGGCACGACGCCCATCCACACGACGTGGGACACGAGCCGCGTAAGGTCGGGCCAAGCGGCGTTTTGGATCAGGCTGGATGCCAGGGCAACGGGCAGCAAGCTCCACATGGCCAGTGGCCAGCCGAACATCAGCACCAGAAGGCACACACCCGTGACGTGCAGCGTCATGCCGTTGGGCAGCAAGTGCTGTGTCCACCACAAAAAAGGCAGCGCGACCATCGCGGCCAGCCAGGGGTTTTGTAAAGGACCATGCGCCAGTGGGAGCCACGGCCTGAACGCCAAGGCCACCAACAGGGCGCCCAAGAG